>CANOET010000006.1 GCA_947564835.1 uncultured Eubacterium sp.
CTTTTTATAGAACAGTATAACCTTGCGGCACATCCGTTTAAATGGACATATGCAGAAATACCTCTTGCGGTTTAATTCACCGTTATTTATGCAATGCAGTACTAGGGGTTCCGGCAAGACATTTACGATGGCAAATGTCATTCAGGAATTGCAGAAGCCGACGCTGGTCATCGCCCACAACAAGACGCTTGCGGCGCAGCTATACGGAGAATTCAAGGAGATGTTCCCTGAGAATGCGGTAGAATACTTTGTGTCCTACTATGATTGAATAACAGATGACTCAATATATAGTATTATACAAAAGTTGCAACACAATATATAGAGTAAAAACGGACTATTTAGGACTATATGAACCGTGCGGACAGACAGTTACGGTGAACAGAATTCGTCCAAGGGTCTATGCTAAAAATGGTGTAGTGGACAGGGGCAGGGCATTGAAATAATAGCGTGAAATAATAGGAATAAAAATCAGATTGTACAATATTGTTAAACGTGGTAAAATTGAATTACAATAGAGAAGGGAGAGGGGCTCTATGGAAAAGACAGAATGGCATCCGGCGTTTTGTGCTGCAATGCGTTTGGAACTTAGAGACAATCCTGCATTAGAGTTCTATGATGAATATAATTTGAATGTAGATCCGCTTAGGGTGGATTTGCTGATTATTCATAAACCGTCTGATGTAAAGATAGATAATCAGATAGGCGAATTTTTCAGGGAAAACAATATCCTTGAATACAAAAGTTCGACAGATCATGGGTACAATGAATATGGGCTGTATCAGGCCATGTCCTATGTGTACTATTATTACGATAGATATAGGACTATGGATGTTACATTATCTATGGTGGTCAGCAAGAGCCATTTTAATCTGCTTAAATGGTTTGACAGACAGGGTATCAGATATAGCAGGAGACACCAGGGCATTTATGATATTTCTGATTTGCAGTTTATCAAATATCAGGTTATTATAACAGAAGAGATTGATCATGATAATTTCAGATGGTTGTCTGCCCTTACTGACAAGCTGACAGAATCGAAAGCAAGAGATGTTATATCTACGGCCTATGCTATGCCGCAAGGTGAGAGCAAGCGGCTGGCAGAGGCTGTTGTAGATGTACTTTCATCTGCAAACGTAAAGTTGTTTGAAAAGATAAAGGAGGATGATATTATGGCATCGGCATTGATGGAATTGATGAAACCAGAGGTAACTAAGAAAGTTGAAGAAGAACGAAATATGATGGCTCAAATAGTAAGTGCTCTTATGGCTGGTAAGGACAATGACACTATTATAAGAGAATTAAATTGTACATTGGATCAGATAATACCAATGCGTACAGCTATGGGTAAGTAACATAAATGAAAATAAGATATTTGATGTCAATCCCCAGGGAATATGATTTCCCTGGGGATTTTGTGTGATAGAGGATAGTGGAGATAAAAAGGCTGCTGTTATTCTTTAGTTTGTATAGCGCTTGCAATAATCTTGTATTTTATTACAGTTTTAATTAACAATAAGGTAAACAAATTAATCAAGAAAGAAGGTGATGAAACATGAACGAAGCTAAGATAGGAAATGGGCGGTTAACCTTTTTCGTAATATATTAAGCCGTAATAATTTCTTATACTTTGAAAGAAATTATTACGGCTTAATTTTATTATTTAAATAAAGAGTATAGCAAACTCTTATAGTTATGTATCTTTTTAAAGTATAGATTAAATTCGGAATATTGAAATATAAGATTCGTACTGCTATTATATCTCAAATACTGTTTTTTATAGAAATCAGTATAGAGATATTTGGTTCGATTTTTATACGTATATTTCCAAAATTCTGATAATTAAATAATAAAAATATTATTTCTTCAAATACCATAAGATATTGAAAATACTGGGCTATTTTAGTGGATATATTATATTTAAATATTATTTATAAAATATCCTATGCGATAAGTTAATTTTTTTACATATTTTATCGCATAAATCCAAGTGCATTTAGAATTATTGCTGAATATTTTCTTGATATTTAGTGTTATTATCGTTTTTTGGAAATTTACGTTTATAAGATATAATTATCAAGCTATATATTTTTTTGAAATGGAGAATAAAAAACATGAATAAAATAAGAACTACTGTTGGATTCAAATGCACAGTAAAAGAAAAAGAAATTATGGAAACTATAGCAAAATCACAAGGCATGACTTTAAGTCAATATCTCAAATTGAGAGTATCCGAACCAAGGATTCCTAAAAAAGCAGGAATATAGTACGTTCTCTGTCCAAAATATCAGAGTTGCTGTATTCGGAGGATTCACTGCTGTCTGATAAAGAAAAGTTGGATATCGTGAAAGAGGAGGTAAAAAATTTATGGAAAAACTCATGAAAGAACAAAAAAGGCTCCTTTAAAGTGTCACAAACATCCTGAATGGTTAAAACAGATTCTTCTTGATTTATCACGGCAGTATCCTCCTTTTTTAAATATTGTTTTAGTTTATATTTATGTTGATTTGATTGCTGATTACTTATTCTAAAATAATGTTGTAAAGACAGATAAATGCAGGTAAGAGGGGATTTAAAACGAATAAGACAATTTTGATGCATCTGGTACAGAAATTAAAAAGTGCAGTTTTTTAAGTTTTGAACCATATATTATAGATAGGATAAAGCGTATAGTATCCATGACATTGTAATGTAACGAGTATCTGATCTATAAATGAAAAGGTAACAGGAGAGAATCCGAAAAGGGTTCTCCTTTTTTAAAATTTACTAAGGAAGGGGGATGAAATAAGGAGCAGCCCGAAAGTGAGTGATAATCTGTGCTATGAGGCGATTCAAAAAGGCTTTATTTTCATGATAAATGACAGATGACAATTTTATGAGATTGTACTATATGGAGAAACAATTTATTTAGCAGAAATGAGGGAGAAATGAATGAAGAATACTAATTTTCAGAATCTTAAAGAGCTTTTGAAAAGCTATATACCAAAAACTTTTGGAATTGCTACTGTTGAAAAATATAGTTTAATAAAGAGTAGCTTACAGTTGGAAGTGATGGAAATTGTTGACCTTCGGAATTTGAGGGATTTTGTTGTTTTATTCTTTTCAAGGAAAAATGAGGACAAACTGGATATGGCAGATATGGATCGAATGAGTTCGATTACGGCAGTTATTGACAAAGAAATCATAGAGAGGGGAGGTGAAGTATAGTGGGCAATGCAGTGATACTTTATTTAAAATACTTAGGCAGGGATTCATGGGATAGGCCCGTGTATGAGGATGGTGATGGAGTAATCTGGAAGGATGTTAATCCGAGGGCAGATCAGAAAGCCGATTTATGTACATCAGCGGACAATGAGTTTGATGGAGAGCCGGATACAGGCATGAGTTATTTTAAGCAATACCAGAATGTTTTAGTGGTATTTGTGCCAGAGAGAGATGTATGGTAAATGATTTAAAAGTGGTATGGAGTAGTCTGCAAAGAGGGCATGATTATTGACGAGAGAGTTCTTTTTGTTGATAACAGTAAAAATTTTGCAATGAGAATTTTTTATAAGAGGAGGAATTTGGACAATGAAAAGACCAATGACAACAGGAGAGTTATTCAACAAGATTCAGGGTATCCTGAAAGAAAAGGATAAGCTGCCGGATATTCTGGATTATGGACTGGCAACTTACAAGTCTGTGCCAATTTTTAAGGGAAGCGGAGGATGGTATTGAAGAAGCTCATCTGGGATTCTGTCATATTAATGATACTCTGAAATTTTCAGCGCACCGTCATAGACGGCATAGCATCAGGCAGATACAAAGTCTGGAATCGGTTCAAACCTATGCAGGGAAATATTAAAACTTCAATTTTTTATGACGATGATTACTATTACATTTCAAAAGACACTTTTTTACAGATCTGCGAGGACGGTTCGATCTTGGAATCTAGCAGGAGCAGGCTTGTCGGATTGCTTGCAGAAGCTGGTTTTTTGATTCGTGAGGGTTTTGGAAAAAGGGAGTTTGGAAGAGACATATGGTATAAAAATGGAGAGAATAAAACTCAACGTGTCAATGGATATTTTATCTGTTCCCATTTTTGGAGTAAGGAGAATGGTTCGGTTTCGCTGGTTGATCTTTATGAAGAATGCAAAGGACAGGAGGCGATGGTGAAAGAGCAATAGACATTTTCTTAATTAACAAATGATAGTTTTCTTTCTGAATTTTTCTATTACTGATATCATCCGGGCGTGTATATTACCTGGTTAATCTGCTTGAAGTCTATTTAGACTAATATCATATGAATTTATCCCATACTGCTTAGAAAGATGCATTGGCATTATCGTACAATATTTTTGTTCTGTCATAGGTCAAATGTATATTTTAAAAAATATATTATAACTATGAGCGAAAGGTATTGCCCAATGCAATGTCATCTCAAAATGATACTATAAAAAGAAGTAGCGGCAATGGAAGGAGAAAACAAATGGAAGTACAGGTTTACATGGCTTCTGATATCCAGAAAGCATTAGGAATAGGCAAAACAAAAACTTATGAGTTTTTAAATGAGGTATATAAACAGAAGGAACCACCGTTCCGCGTAATCAAAGTAGGTAATTCGGTAAGGGTTCTGAAACAGTCCTTTGACAACTGGTTGAATGCATCAATAAGCTAAAAGTTCGTAGAGAGGAGGCGGGTGTGATGGCTGATAAAAAAGCTGGCGTATTTTTTGAGGGTTCCAACTGGTGCCACCGTGTAAGGATACTTCAGGAAGATGGCACTACGAAATACTCCAAAAGGCGTGGCTTCAAGACGGCAATAGAGGCAGAGGCGAGTTACCGCAAATATGATGAAGAATACAAGAAGGCATATCGGGCTTATCATGCCGCTTCTGCTGCAGATTTTGGCTTTAAGGATTTTTTGGTTTACTGGCTGGATGAAATTTACAGAACAAGGATTGAGAGTACAACCTATATGCTCGCTTCTTATACACTGTATAATCTGATTCTGCCTAATATGAATCAGGAGATAAAGCTGCGCCATGTGAATGCTGAGTATCTGGACGCACTTTTGGAGACTGTATCGAAGGTATGTGAGTCGGCGGGGAACAAAAGCCGTGAACTGTTGAATATTGCAATGAAGGATGCGGTGGAAGCGGGATATATCCACCGCAATCCTGTACCGGATACGAAGCCATATAAAAGGAAGAAACCGAAAATCACTGTGCTTGGAAAGGAGAAAATGAAGTTTTTTCTGGAAAAGGCATTGGAGAGTAACTGGTATCTTGAAATTCTATTAGGGTTATTTATGGGACTCCGCAAAGGTGAAATCAGCGGTTTAAAATACAATGATTTTAATGTTGAAGACAGGAGCGTTCGGATAGCCAGACAGGTCACGGCAGATCCGATTGTATCAAAGGGAGGTTCAAAAATAATGAAATATCAGCTTATAGAGAAGCCGCCAAAGACACCAAACAGTTATCGGACGCTTTGTGTACCGGGGGCGATTATGGATGAAGTCATGGAAAGGAAGCAGCAGAATGATCTGAGGAAGGAACAGTTGGGGGATAAGTACATAGATAATGATTATCTTTCGTGTGCAGTTAACGGCCTGCCGCACTCTGCTTCATCATTGAACAATGCGCTGTCTAAATTGTGCAGCAGAAACGGCCTTCCGCATCTGACGGTACATAGTTTAAGGCATATGTATGCGACTATCCTTACAGAGCAGGGTGTTCCGTTAGTAAAAGTCAGCGCATTGCTGGGCCATAGTTCGATTCATACCACCTTTGAATATTATTGCGAAGTCATGGATGAGCAGGAGCGGATCATAAGTTTTATGAATGAATCATTTGTGTTGGAGGAAAGTAATGATTAATCCGGAATTACAGAATTATATTGATTGGAGAGTCAAATCGGTTATAAAACTGAAAGACAGAAATAATTATGCTTATCGTGTCATCCTGCTTTATGCGGATGGCACGGAGCATATCAGGCAGTATTCAGGGTTTACAACAAAGAAAGAAGCTGAGCAGGCACGGAAAATTACAATGGGGGAACTTGCCAACTTGGAAAGGAACTTGACTGTGAGCCAGGCAGTATGGATGCCGGAGCGAGAACAAAAAGGGAACTTCCGCTTAAAACTCCGTCCAGTTACAGGGTATTGCCGATACCTGATTATGTATTTGAAGCCATTCTGGAAGAAAGGAAAAAGTATGAGTGGTGGAGGAGCCGTAGGCAGTCCATTTTCCATGATGACGGATATATCTGCTGTTCCAGCTACAGCGGGAAACCGAGATCAAAGGATTTTCACTGGAGGCATTATAAAGAACTCCTGAAAAAGACAGGACTGCCGGATATCCGCTGGCATGATCTGAGAAGCACTTATTGTACGCTGCTCTTAAAAAGGACTTTAGCCCGAAAGCGGTTTCCAGGCTGATGGGCCATGTGAAGGAGCTTATTACAATGGACGTGTATGGGGATAATGCAAATATCATTCCAGAAGAAATTCCGGAGCTTCTCTCTTATATGGATGATGTTATGCCGGGAAAAGAGAAAAACGAGATAGCCAATGGTGATAATCAAGCTGATGTGTCTGGTATCGTGGTGGATATGGACGAGTTTCTGCCAAATAAAAAGAATTCGTGATAGTGCAGGGATAAACCTGGCACTATTGTATTGAGAAAGCAAGTGATCCAAGGAAGATACGGAACGAACAAATGTTTGTTTAGTATGGACAAATGAAAGCGTATGTGCTATAATGTTTTGGATTATTCGTCTTGACTGTTGAATCATAAGGTTGAAATATTTATGATAGAACTTCTCGCATTAGACCGGGCATATGGCAAAGAGCCCGATGGAGTTTTTCAAGCTGTCCGTATAGTTTTAGCGCGTTCGTACGGTCTGAAAAATTGGGAGCGGTGAACGAAATTCGTCCAAAAGCATTTTGGGCAAAAAGCGAATACTTGCTCTGGACGAATTGCTGGCGAATAATCGAACTTTTTGACTATGAATTTTGGAGGTGGTATTTGTGCAAGATGTACAAAATATCTTTAAACTTCATTCGGAATACAAGCCTACCGGAGACCAGCCGCAGGCGATCGAGGCCCTTGTGAAAGGTTTCCAGGAAGGCAACCAATTCCAGACTTTACTGGGCGTTACAGGCTCCGGAAAGACATTTACAATGGCGAATGTAATACAACAATTAAACAAGCCCACATTGGTAATAGCGCACAATAAGACGCTTGCTGCACAGCTGTACGGCGAGTTCAAAGAATTTTTTCCGGAGAATGCAGTGGAGTATTTTGTGTCCTATTACGATTATTACCAACCGGAAGCCTACGTCCCATCTTCCGATACCTATATCGCAAAGGATTCTTCCGTCAACGAAGAAATCGATAAGCTGCGCCTGTCCGCAACCGCAGCATTGTCGGAGCGCAGGGACGTCATTGTTATTTCGAGTGTTTCCTGTATTTACGGACTGGGCAGCCCGGAGGATTTTTTGGGGATGATGGTATCGCTGCGGCCCGGGATGGTGCGGGACCGGGATGATGTGATCCGGGATCTGATTGATATCCAGTATACGCGCAATGAAATGGATTTTCACCGCGGGACGTTCCGTGTGCGCGGGGATGTGCTTGAGATTCTTCCGGCGAACAGTGCGGAGCGGGCGGTGAGGGTGGAATTTTTCGGCGATGAGATTGACCGGATTACGGAGATTGATGTGCTGACGGGTGAAGTGAAGGCTTCGCTGGAGCATGTCGGTATTTTTCCGGCTTCGCATTATGTGGTTCCGCAGGAGAAGATCCATAAGGCGTGTGTGGAGATTGAAAAGGAGCTGGAGGAGCGTGTCCGTTATTTTAAGGGAGAGGACAAGCTGCTGGAGGCCCAGCGGATTGCGGAGCGTACGAATTTTGATATTGAGATGCTGCGCGAGACAGGATTTTGCAGCGGGATTGAAAATTATTCCAGGCATCTGGCGGGGCTTGCACCGGGGGCGACGCCGCTGACTTTGATGGAATATTTTAAGGATGATTTTCTCATTATAATTGATGAGTCGCATATTACGGTGCCGCAGATCAGGGGGATGTATGCCGGTGACCAGTCCCGCAAATCCACGCTTGTCGATTATGGCTTCCGCCTGCCTTCTGCCAAAGACAACCGGCCGCTGAATTTTGAGGAATTTGAGTCTAAGATTGACCAGATGCTGTTTGTATCCGCGACGCCGAATGTATATGAAAAAGAGCATGAGCTGCTGCGTGTGGAGCAGATTATCCGGCCGACCGGGCTTTTGGATCCGCAGATTGAGGTGCGCCCGGTGGAGGGGCAGATCGATGACCTGATTTCGGAGGTCAACAAGGAAACGGCGAAGAAGCATAAAGTGCTGATTACGACACTGACGAAGCGGATGGCGGAGGATCTGACTTCTTATATGCAGGAGGTCGGCATCCGGGTCAAATATCTGCATTCGGATATCGATACGCTGGAACGCGCGGAGATTATCCGGGATCTGCGGCTGGACGTGTTCGATGTGCTGGTGGGGATTAACCTGCTGCGCGAGGGCCTGGATATTCCGGAGATTACGCTGGTGGCGATTCTGGATGCGGATAAGGAAGGGTTCCTGCGTTCGGAGACGTCGCTGATCCAGACGGTCGGCCGGGCGGCCCGCAACAGCGAGGGGCATGTGCTGATGTATGCGGATAAGGTTACGGATTCGATGAAGGTGGCGATCGAAGAGACGGCCAGGCGGCGTGCCTTGCAGCAAAAATATAACGAAGCGCATGGTATTACGCCGAAGACGATTCAAAAAGCCGTGCGCGATTTGATCAGCATTTCCAAAAAGGTAGCGGCTGCGGATCTGAATTTTGCAAAGGATCCGGAATCCATGAACAAAAAGGAATTGGAAAAACTGATTGCGCAGGTGAAAAAGAAGATGGAAAGCGCGGCTGCAGACCTGAATTTCGAAGCGGCTGCCCAGCTGCGCGACCAGATGATGCAGCTGAAAGAAATGCTGCGGGATATGTAAAAGCGGTGTGCATAATGGTATGCATCAGAATTAAGATGGGAAGAGGTCATGAGCAAAGAAAGAAAATATATCAAAATACGCGGAGCAAATGAACACAACTTAAAAAATATTGATCTGGACATTCCAAGGGATGAGTTTGTCGTGCTGACCGGGCTGAGCGGCTCCGGCAAATCTTCGCTGGCGTTTGACACGATCTATGCCGAAGGGCAGCGCCGCTATATGGAATCCCTATCGTCCTACGCCAGGCAGTTTTTAGGGCAGGCAGAAAAACCAAATGTAGAAAAAATCGAAGGGCTGTCTCCGGCGATCTCGATCGACCAGAAGTCCACAAACCGCAACCCGCGGTCTACCGTCGGCACGGTAACGGAAATCTACGATTATTTCCGGCTGCTTTATGCCAGGATCGGGATCCCGCACTGCCCGAAATGTGGCAAGGAGATTAAAAAGCAGACGGTAGACCAGATGGTGGATCTGATTATGGCGCTGCCGGAGCGGACCAAGATCCAGCTGCTTGCCCCGGTGGTGCGCGGCCGCAAGGGGACGCATCAAAAGCTGCTCGAACAGGCGAAACGCAGCGGTTATGTACGCGTCATTGCAGACGGGAATATGTATGAGCTGACGGAGGAAATTCCGCTGGAAAAAAATAAAAAACACAATATTGAAATTATTGTAGACCGCCTGATTGTAAAGGAGGGCATTGAAAAAAGGCTGACCGATTCGATTGAAAGCGTGCTGGAGCTGGCGGACGGCCTGGTCATGGTCGAGGTGCAAAAGCCGCAGGAGGAACAGGCGCAGACGATGCAGTTTTCCGACAGCTTTGCCTGCGTGGACTGCGGGATCAGCGTGGATGAGATCGAGCCGAGGAGTTTTTCATTCAATAACCCGTTCGGCGCCTGCCCGGACTGTTTCGGCCTTGGCTACAAAATGGAATTTGACGAAGACCTGATGATTCCGGACAAATCCTTAAGCATTGCAGACGGCGCTATCCAAGTGATGGGCTGGCAGTCCTGCACCGATCCGTCCAGCTATACGTATGCCACGTTGGCGGCATTGGCGCAAGCGTATGGATTTGACCTGCATACGCCGTATGAACAGCTGCCGGAAAATGTCCGTGACATGCTGATTAACGGCGCTGACCGGGAAGTGAAGGTGCATTACCGCGGCACGCGCGGCGAAGGCATTTACGACGTTGTTTTCGAAGGGCTTATCAAAAATGTCGGGCGCAGGTACCGGGAGACCGGATCAGATACGATGAAGCAGCAGTATGAAGAATTTATGCGGGTTACGCCCTGCAAGACATGCGGCGGGCAGCGCCTGAAAAAAGAAGCGCTTGCGGTCACGATCCAGGATAAGAATATTTATGAGGTTACAAATTTTTCCATTAAAAACCTGCAGCAGTTTATGGGAAATCTGACACTGACGAAACAGCAGCAGATGATCGGCGCACAGATTATCCGGGAAATCCGTGCCAGGGTCGGTTTCCTGGTAGAGGTCGGGCTGGACTACCTGTCCCTGGGCCGGGCGACCGCTACGCTGTCCGGCGGAGAAGCACAGCGCATCCGCCTCGCCACGCAGATCGGCTCCGGCCTGGTCGGCGTGGCCTATATCCTGGACGAGCCGAGTATCGGCCTGCACCAACGCGACAATGACAAGCTGCTGTCAGCGCTGAGAAATCTGAAAGATCTGGGAAATACGCTGATCGTAGTCGAGCACGATGAAGATACTATGCGCGCGGCAGATTATATCGTAGATATCGGCCCCGGCGCCGGAGAACACGGCGGGGAAGTCATTGCGACCGGTACGGCGCAGGAGATTATGGATGAACCGCGTTCCATTACCGGGGCCTATTTAAGCGGTCGCATCCGCATCCCGGTTCCCGAAACACGCAAGCAGCCGACCGGATGGCTGACTGTCAAAGGTGCGAAAGAAAATAACCTGAAAAATATCACGGTCAAAATCCCGCTCGGTATTATGACCTGTATTACAGGCGTATCCGGTTCCGGCAAAAGCTCTTTGACAAACGAGATCTTATACAAAGCCATGGCAAAAAAATTAAACCGCGCCCGCTGCATCCCGGGCAGGCACGATAAGATCCTTGGCTTAGAACAGCTGGACAAAGTGATCGATATCGACCAGTCCCCGATCGGACGCACCCCGCGGTCCAATCCGGCGACTTATACAGGTGTCTTTGACATGATCCGCGACTTGTTCGCGGCCACGCCGGATGCCAAGGCAAAAGGCTATAAAAAAGGACGTTTCAGCTTCAATGTCAAAGGAGGCCGCTGCGAAGCATGCTCCGGGGACGGCATTTTAAAAATCGAAATGCATTTTCTGCCGGATGTCTACGTTCCGTGCGAAGTCTGCCAGGGCAAGCGTTACAACCGTGAGACACTGGAAGTGCGGTACAAAGGGAAGAGCATTTACGATGTGTTAAATATGACAGTCGAGGAAGCGCTCGGGTTTTTCCAAAATATCCCTTCCATTGAGCGCAAGATCCAGACGCTTTATGATGTCGGTCTGTCTTATATTAAGCTGGGCCAGCCGTCCACAGAGCTGTCCGGCGGGGAAGCACAGCGGATCAAGCTTGCGACAGAATTAAGCCGCCGCAGCACTGGCAAGACTGTCTATATCCTGGATGAGCCGACGACCGGGCTGCATTTTGCAGACGTGCATAAGCTGGTGGAAATCCTGCACCGTCTGGCGGAAGGGGGGAATACTGTGATTGTCATTGAGCATAACCTGGATGTGATTAAGACGGCGGATTATATTATTGATATGGGCCCGGAGGGCGGCGACGGCGGCGGAATGGTGATTGCGCAGGGGACGCCGGAGGAGGTGGCGCAGATAGAGGAGTCTTATACCGGGCAGTATGTAAAGCGGTATATTTAAAAAACAGATGGCACGTTACGTTCACACCTTGTTCAAGCACTTGCTGCTTGGACAAGGCCAAAGAATGTGGCCTGTCAAGATGGCACAGATTTCCTATGATCACCCATTGATTTTTTTGCCCGTATTTTCTATAATAAGGATATCCATGTACAGGAAACCGGCACCAACCCTGCCGGTCCCTTTGCAAATTCTTAAAAATATGTAAAAAACGGCTTAAAAACCACGCTATTTCTTACGAAATACATAAAAATTTGTGAAAATAAAAAAAGTGCTATGAAAAATGGAATTTATTGTATATAATAGGAGTTAATATGGCAAAATATCAGATAGCAGCAAATCCGCAGCTGCCTGCGCAATGCAGGCGCTGGTCAGGTGATACAATATATTACATGTGATCAAGCAGAAAGAAGAAATGAAAGGGGATATCTGTACATGATGGGAGCAGATATTGGAATTGATTTAGGAACAGCCAGCATATTGGTTTATATTAAAGGGAAAGGCGTCGTATTAAAGGAGCCTTCGGTCGTGGCTTTTGACCGCGACACAAATAAGATCAAAGCAATCGGGGAGGAAGCCAGGCTGATGCTGGGGCGTACGCCGGGGAATATTGTAGCGGTCCGTCCGCTGCGGCAGGGCGTTATTTCTGATTATACGGTTACCGAAAAGATGATCAAATATTTTATTCAGAAAGCGCTTGGCAAAAAGAGCTTCCGCAAGCCGCGCATCAGTGTCTGTGTGCCGAGCGGCGTTACCGAGGTGGAAAAAAAGGCGGTGGAAGATGCGACCTACCAGGCGGGGGCCAGGGAGGTAATGATCATTGAGGAGCCGATTGCGGCTGCGATCGGCGCGGGCATTGATATTTCCAGGCCATGCGGGAATATGATTGTGGATATTGGCGGCGGGACGGCTGATATTGCGGTGATTTCGCTGGGCGGTTCGGTGGTCAGCACTTCGATTAAGATTGCCGGGGATGATTTTGATGAAGCGATTGTCCGGTATATGCGGAAAAAACATAACCTGCTGATCGGGGAGCGGACGGCGGAGGATATTAAGATCAAGATCGGTACCTGTTATCCGCTGGCGCAGCCGGAAACGATCGATGTGCGCGGCCGGAACCTGGTGACCGGGCTGCCGAAAACGGTAACGGTATCTTCCGAAGAGACTGAAGAGGCGCTGCGGGAGGCGACGCTGCAGATTGTGGAAGCGGTCCACAGCGTATTGGAAAAGACGCCGCCGGAGCTGGCTGCCGATGTGGCTGACCGCGGAATTGTGCTGACCGGCGGCGGCGCGCTGCTGCGCGGGCTCGAAGAGCTGATCGAAGAAAAAACAGGGATCAATACAATGACTGCTGAAGAACCTATGACATGCGTGGCAGTAGGAACTGGAAAATTTGTGGAATTTTTGTCTGGCAAACGTGATGATGATTGATCGGTCAGGTACGGTGCAGATGCATAAGATCAGAAAAAAATCATAGGTTGGCAGTACGAAAGACGATGCCAAAAACAGCTTTTGCTCTGTGGCTGGCATGCAGGAAAGAAAGGAAGTAAGCACATGGTAAAGGGGTTATATACGGCATGGACAGGAATGGCCAACGAGATGAACCGTCTGGATGTCATTACGAACAATCTGGCAAATGCAGATACAAATGGTTACAAAAAGGAAGGTGCGACAGCGGAATCCTTTCGGACACAGCTTGCAATGCGGATCAAGGATTCTTCGGTACCGACCTGGCGGGCGCGAACGCTTGGCGATGTAAATCTGGGTGTCAAGATCGGGGAGACTTATACCGATTATACGCAGGGCAGCTTTAAGGTAACAGATAACAAATATGACTGTGCGATCGACGGCAATGGATTTTTTGCGATTTCCTTTACCGATAAAGCAGGCAATACTTCTGTAAAATATACAAGAGACGGTGCGTTTACGATCAGCACCGATGGTTTTTTACGTACCAAAGACGGTGATTTTGTGCTGAACCAAAACGGTGCGCAGACCGGCAATCCGGCGGCGGGCAATTATATCCAGCTGGATCCGAATCTGGATTTTACCATTGATAAGGCAGGCTTTATCCGTCAGAACGGCCAGCTGGTCGGGCAGCTTGGGCTGGTGGATTTTGAAAATTATGATTTCCTTTCCAAATATGGTGAAAATATGTATGACCTTGTGGACGGCGGCCAGGTGATCCAGGCGCAGGGCAATATTGAACAGGGCTGTATAGAGGCTTCCAATGTAAAAGTTGTAGACGAAATGGTGACGATGATTACCATTGCAAGAGCCTATGAATCCAATCAGAAAATGATCCAGACATTTGACACCATGCTCGATAAAGCGGTGAACCAGATCGGAAGGATCAGCTAACAGATTCCATTGAAATCATACAGGCAATGGTTATGAAAAGGAAAGAATCCGCCGATAATAACTATATGGATTTATTTGACCACGGAAGGCAAAGCAGGGCATGGAGTGCCGTGGAAGGAGATTAAATTATTATGATGAGAGCATTATGGAGCGCTGCATCCGGCATGCGCGCACAGCAGACGAATGTAGATTCCATATCCAACAATCTTGCAAACGTCAATACGACCGGTTATAAAACGGAAAAGCCGGAATTTAAGTCACTGTTATATCAAACGCTCCAGACGGAGACCACAACGGCAAACGGCGCACAGAAGCCGATTTCCGCGCAGGTCGGCCTGGGGACGCGGGTAGCTTCGATCACATCCCATTTCGGACAGGGGCCGATGCTGGATGTAGAAAGCTTCAGCGCGGTTGCGATTGAAGGAAACGGCTTGTTCGGAGTCAGCGGTGTTGACGATGAAGTTTATTATACAAGAAACGGTGATTTTTTCTGGAGCCAGGGCATCAACGGCCTGACCTTAAGCACTTCTGAAGGCTATCAGGTACTGGATACGAACGGGAACGAGATTATACTTCCGGATGAAGTCGATGCGAGCCAGGTCAGCATTTCCAGCGACGGGGCGATCGGTTACACCAATCCGGAAAGGGAATATGTACCACTCAACCAGTCCATCGGGCTTTGGCAGTTTAATAATGATGCGGGCCTGCAGAAGATCTCGGGTACATACTATACGGAAACAGACGCTTCCGGTGTACCGATGAACGAAGCGACAACCGCCGGGCTGGTAAGAAGCGCCATACGGCAGGGATATCTGGAAGGATCCAATGTACAGGTCGCGGATGAAATGGTAAATATGATCGTGGCACAGAGAGCTTACGAATTAAATTCAAGGGCAATCACAACATCAGATACGATGTTGGAGCAGGCGAATAATCTGAAACGATAGGAGGCGGTTTGCATGAGTATCGGAATCAATGGATTAAATTCTTATGTCGATCCGTCCCTGACCAGTACGGCAGCTGGTTCCAAGCTGACCGGAAAGCTGGACAGCGTGGATGGGTCTGCTTCAGCGGATGAATTGAAGGCGGTTTGCCGGGAGTTTGAGTCTTATTTTATGGAGCAGGTCTATAAAGAGATGTTTAAGACCATCGGCAGTGAAGAGAACGGAGATTCCTCTTTGGCGTCACTGGTGGATTATTTTAAGGATGGTGTGATTCAGACAGTAGCGTCTCAGACGACAGAGCAGTCGGGAGGGCCGCTGGCACAGCAGCTGTATGAGCAGATGAAGCGGAATTATGGAATTACGGATGAGGATTGAGATCAAAGCTTGCGTGAATAAAAGGAATGGCAGTTCTTAAGATGGCGGTTTTCCGGACGTGTCCGGGCCAGCGGAAAGGAGCTGCGGCCCGGTAGCATAGGACCGGGCCGCAGCTTTTTTCCGCAGCCGACAGCTTCCGCTCATCATGTGTGAACAGGAGAAAGAGCATTGGAAAAAGTCACTGGCTACATCGATAATTTTATATATCAAAATAAAGAAAACGGCTACTGCGTACTGAACCTGGCGACAGAAGACGGCGAGCTGACCTGTGTCGGGACGCTCCAGGGCATTACAGCAGGGATGAACGTTGCATTTACCGGCAGCTATACAGAGCATCCGGCATATGGCAGGCAGTTTAAAGTGGAATCGTATGAAGAAAAAGAGCCGGAAGATGAATTTGCGATTGAGCGTTATTTGGGCTCCGGTGCGATCAAAGGGATCGGCGCAGCGCTTGCGGCGCGGATTGTGCGCAGATTTGGCAAAGATACGTTCCGTGTCATTGAAGAGGAGCCGGAACGGCTGGCGGAAATCCGCGGAATTAGTGAGCGGGGTGCGCAGGAGATTGCGGCGCAGGTGGAAGAAAAAAAAGAAATGCGCCAGGCCATGATTTTTCTACAGCAATATGGGATTACGCTGGCGCTGGCGGCGAAGGTCTACCAGGCATATGGGCCGCAAATTTATACGATTATCCGGGAAAATCCGTACCGGCTGGCAGATGATATCCAGGGTGTGGGGTTTCGGATTGCAGATGAGATTGCAGGACGGGCGGGAATCCGCGCCGATTCGGACTTCCGTATCCGCAGCGGCATCCTGTATGCGCTGCAGCAGGCAGGAGGCGAAGGGCATACGTATCTGCCGAAGGAACAGCTGAATGTAAAAGTGGCGCAGCTGCTTGAGATTGACCTGGATCTGATTGAGAAGCATTATATGGATCTGGCAATTGCGCGCCGGATCGTGATCAAACAGCAGGGCGAAGAAACGCAGATCTATGCTTCTTCCTATTATAATATGGAACATAATGTCGCATTGCTGCTGCAGGAGCTGAATGTGCGCCAGGAAGTGTCCGAAGCGGATCTGCAGGCAAAAATCAGTGCGATCGAAAAACATGCGGATGTTGTGCTGGACGGGCTGCAGCGGGAAGCGCTCTGTGAAGCGGCCAGAAACGGGCTTCTGATTATTACCGGCGGTCCGGGAACAGGTAAGACGACAACGATTAATTCTATTATCCGCCTGTATGAAATGGAAGGGTTGGATTTTATGCTGGCAGCGCCGACAGGCAGGGCCGCGAAACGGATGAGTGAAACGACCGGGTACGAAGCACGTACCATCCACCGGATGCTGGAGTTAAACGGCGGGGCGGAGGGCAACGCAGGGTTTGAACGCAACGAGTCGAATCCGCTGGAAACCGATGCGATCATTATCGATGAAATGTCCATGGTTGACATTACACTGATGAATGGTTTTTTAAAAGCGGTTGCGCCGTCCACCAGGCTTGTGCTGGTCGGGGACATAAACCAGCTTCCAAGTGTCGGCCCGGGCAGCGTGTTGAAAGATATGATAGACTCCGGAGTCTATCAGGTCGTACGGCTGACAAAAATCTTCCGCCAGGCAAGCCAGAGCGACATTATCGTCAATGCGCACAAGATCAACCGCGGGGAGACTGTCCGCCTGGATAACCAGAGCCAGGATTTTTTCTTCTTAAAACGGTACGATGCCGATAAAATCATCAATGTAGTGCTGCAGCTTGTAATACAGAAAATGCCGAAATATGTAGACGCCCAGATGTATGATATCCAGGTGCTGACGCCGATGCGGAAAGGATTGCTTGGCGTAGACCGCTTAAACACGGTGCTGCAGCAATACCTGAACCCGCCGGCGCAGAACAAGGTAGAAAAAATACGCGGAGAAACCACCTTCCGCGAAGGTGATAAAGTCATGCAGGTAAAAAACAATTACCAGATCGAGTGGGAAGTCAAAAACCGATACGGCATTGCTGTAGAACATGGGATGGGGATTTTTAACGGAGATATGGGCGTGATCCGCAGCATCCGGGAATTGACAGAGATCGTCACCATTGAGTTTGACGAAGGGCGGATCGTGGAATACCCGTTTAAAATGCTGGAGGAATTAGAGCTTGCCTATGCGATCACCATTCATAAATCACAGGGCAGCGAATATCCGGCGGTTGTCATTCCGCTGCTGAGCGGGCCCAGAATGCTGATGAACCGGAATTTGCTGTATACTGCTGTGACGAGAGCAAAAAAGTGCGTGACGTTGGTGGGGGATGAGAACACTTTTGCGGATATGGTGGATAATATTAGTGAACAGCGGCGTTATTGTGGACTTAAGGAGCGGATTTTGGAACAGGCGGGGAATAGGTGTTCCGGATAGCCACATCCCCTGGCCACATCCCGCAGAGTCGTCCGGATAACCACAAGATCTTTAACATAGAAAGAAGCATATGATAAATACACAGCATAAATTCAAAAAAATACAGCATCTCTGCCAAAAAACACTCCGCCTGCTCTACCCAGACCGCTGCCCGGTCTGTGACCGTGTGCTGCGTGATACGTTGATCTGCCCGGGATGTGCGAAAAAAATCCGGTATATTACACAGCCGTTTTGTTATTCCTGCGGAAAGCAGTTAGAACAGGAAGAACAGGAATTATGCTTTGACTGTTCCCGCAAAAAGCATGTGTTCCGTCAGGGGCGTGCCGTGTTCCAGTACCAAAGTCCGGTGCGGGAGATGCTCTACCGGTATAAGTACAGCAACCGCAGAGATTATACGGAGTTTTTTGCCAGAGAGGCTGCCCGCCTTTGCGGTGGCTGGGTCCGTGGACTGGGGATTGACCTGGTTATGCCAATCCCGCTCTCCCAAAAAAGGAAGCGCAGGAGGGGATATAATCAGGCGGATTTGTTTGGCAAGCGGTTTGCAGAATTATGCGGGTTGGACTATGATGCCAAAAAACTGGTCCGCATCCGCCATACAGCGCCGCAAAAACAGCTTTCTGTGCAGGAAAGAAAAAATAATCTGAAAAATGCTTTTAAAATTAACGGAAATGTAGTAAACTTAAAGAGAATCCTGCTGATTGATGACATTTATACAACAGGCAGCACGATCGATGCCGCTGCGCTTGTGCTGAAACAGTCTGGGATTGAGGATGTATTTTATCTATGCATCAGTATCGGGCAGGGCCAGTGAAATTATTTATGGGAAGCAGGACAGCTTCAGTATAGAAATAAGGGGGCAATATTATGGATGTAAGGACATGTAAGAGCTGCAAACGTATTTTCAACTATCTGTCAGGGCCGGTAATCTGTCCGGCATGTGTGGAAAAGCTGGAAGAAAAATTTAAGGAAGTCAAAGATTTTATCCGGGAAAATCCGCATTCTTCCCTGCAGGATGTATCTGAAGCCAAGGAAGTATCCGTAAAGCAGTTAAAGACATGGGTGCGCGAAGAACGCTTAAAGTTCGCGGATGATTCACCGGTAGGTATTGAATGTATGAACTGCGGCGCAATGATTAAGTATGGGAAATACTGTGAGGCATGCAAAGGCAAGATGATTAATAATCTCAGCCATGCGGTTGTGGAAGAAGACCCGGTTGTTAAAGTGGAGAAAAAATCGGATGGGAACAGAATGAGGTTTATTGAGACCTAAGGATACCTACGAAAGAGAGTGCGGGAGCATTCTCTTTTTCTTTTGCGGCCGGATTATTTTACACTTTTTTCATTTCTTCCGGAGTAAAAAAACTTTTCATATACAAAGCCCTGTGTTATAATGAAAATAATATTGTGGTAAAACAGGCATATTATGGAGGAACTATGATCGATCAGGAACGGGTCCGTGAAATGACGAAGCTGGCGGCTTATGAACAGCGGGAAGGAAAAAAATATAAAATGGTCAACCGCTACTACCGCGGCGATTTTGCGGCAAGGCACCTGTTGAAAGGGTTTTTGTGCGGTACTGCCGCATTTGGTATTTTTCTGCTGCTGTGGGGTGTCTGCCATATGGAAGAGCTGATGGAAAATCTGGACAGCATGGACCTGATCGCATTTGGGACAGCGATACTCGTAAGATACCTGTTTTTTCTGGCAGCTTACCTGATCGCGGTGGATGTTTATGCAAATATATATTATGCGGCGGGCAGAAAAAGCATGAAGCGGCACTACCGGAGGCTGAAACGGCTGGGCAGGCTGTACGAAGAACAGGAGAACCGCAGGACACCGACGGGGCATTAGGAGGAGAGCATGACAATTTTATTGGAATTGAAGGAAGGAATCTGCAGATTTTATGGGAAATATGAAGCCTATCTGCTGCCGGTAATAAAATTCCTGCTTGCATTTTCAGTTTTTACAATGATCAACCATACGATTGGATATATGGAACGGCTGGACAGCCTGGCGCTGCTTTTGATCGCGGCGCTGGCCTGTTCGATCCTGCCGGTGGCGGTGATGCTTCTGGCGGCGGGTGTGCTGATTACGCTGCATTGCTATGCCTTATCGATGCCGGCAGGTGTTATTATGCTGGTGTTGTTTGTCGTGATGTATCTGCTGTATTTCCGGTTTGCGCCGGGGTGTGCGTACAATGCGCTGCTGGCCCCGATTACGTGTGCTTTGGGTATTCCGTATGTGATGCCGGTCGCGAACGGGCTGCTGCAGCAGCCGGCGGCGGTGATTCCGACGGTATGCGGCATGGTGACGTATTATTTTCTGGACGGAATTATGGCCAATGAATCGAACCTGGGGACGGTCAGTGAGGAAGACCAGCTGATCGGCAGGTTTCAGGAGATTATCAAACAGTTTGTGGGTAACCGGGAAATGTATCTGACGATCGCGGTATTTGTGGCGGCGGCGCTGCTTGTGTATGTAATCCGGCGGCTGTCTGTGGATTATGCATGGACGATTGCGATTATTGTGGGCATGCTGCTGGAGTATGTAGGTTTTTTTGCGGGATATACGCAGATCGGCAGGAGCAGTATGACCGTGCGCTTGACGATGGGGTGTGTGGTCAGCGTGCTTTTGCTTTTCGTCATACAGTTTTTTTTCTTTAATCTGGATTATACGCGGACGGAACGGGTGCAGTTTGAGGACGATGAATACTATTATTATGTAAAAGCTGTGCCGAAACGCTATATGCCTGCCAGAGAGAAAACGGTGAAAAAAATCAGTGAAAATACGAGGAACCGCAGATCATCCCACAGCCGCGTGACGCGCAGGGAGCTGATGGATGATCTGGATATTGAGGAGGAAGACGAGGACAGATAGTGCATGAAGACAGGCAGCTTTGGGCTTTTGGGGAAGGGAAGTGAAATTGTGCAGGCATTTGGCAGTACATTACAGGAATTTGCGGAAAAGTACAGGTTCTTGATTGCTCCGCAAAAAATAAGGCTTACCGATATAGTTGAGATTCTTCTGATTACGTTTTTGCTTTATCATGTGCTTGTATGGATCAAAGGGACGCGGGCATGGATGCTGTTTAAGGGGATTGTGGTCATTCTTTTGTTTATCCTAGTGGCAAGCGTGTTCCAGATGAATACGATTTTGTGGCTGGCAAGCAGGACGGTGGATGTAGCGCTGATGGCGCTGGCGGTGATTTTCCAGCCGGAATTAAGGAAAGCGCTGGATCAGCTGGGGCGGAAAAAATTTGTGACGGCGCTGTTTGATTTTGGGATGATGCAGGATACGGGCCGTTTTAGCGACCGGACGATTAATGAGCTGGTAAAGGCTTCCTTTGAAATGGGGAAGGTAAAGACCGGGGCGCTGATTGTCGTGGAGCAGGATATTGTACTGACGGAATATGAGCGTACGGGGATTGCCCTGGATTCGCTGCTGACCAGTCAGCTGCTGATTAATATATTTGAGAAAAATACGCCGCTGCATGACGGGGCGATTATTGTCCGGGGCGACCGGGTGGTATCGGCGACTTGTTATCTGCCGCTGTCGGACAGCATGGCGATCAGCAAGGAGCTGGGAACGAGGCATCGTGCGGCGATTGGCATCAGCGAGGTAAGCGATTCCTTAACGATTATTGTATCAGAAGAGACCGGGGCGGTATCGGTGGCAAAGACCGGGCGTATTTTCCGCAATCTGGATCAGGACGGCCTGCGCGAGCATTTGAAAGTGATACAGAATGCGGAGCGGGAGCAGTCACGTTTAAAGTCGCTGCAAAGGAGGTTGAAAGATGCTAAGAAACGTCGTAAAAATGCTGACTAGAAACCTGGGGCTGAAATTGCTGGCGTTTGTATTTGCAGTAACCATGTGGCTGGCGGTTTTGAATCTGGATGAGCCGGTGCGCAACAGACGTTTTACGATTGCGGTTACAGTAGAAAATGAAGACGCGGTTACGTCGATGAATAAATATTATGAGCTGAGTGATACGAATGTGACCTTTACTGTATTAGGGCAGCGCAATGTGGTGGACGAACTGAGCAGCTCGGATTTCAGGGCAGTTGCGGATATGAGCAAGCTGATCCTGGGAGAGGAGGAAAATCTGGTTCCGGTAGAGATTACGGCGCTGCGCCATTCCAGCCAGCTGACGATTTCCAAGCGTACACGCGAGCTGAAGGTACTGCTGGAGGACTTGATGCGCCAGGCGTTTGTGATCCTTCCGGTTGCGCAGGGAGATCCGGCGGAAGGCTATGCAATCGGTTCTATGGTTGTTGAGCCGAACCGTTTGTGGGTCTCAGGGCCAAAAGCGGTTGTGTCCCAAATTGAAACAGTAAAAGCCGCGATTGATGTGACGAATATGAGCACCGATATCTCGGACAGTGTGGTGCCGGTCCTTCTGGATGAAGAGGAAAAGGCTGTCGATACGACAAGGCTGACGCTGAGCCTGGATATTGTAACGGTCAAGGCAGGAATTGTATCGCAAAAGACCGTTCCGATCAAGGTCAACTACAGCGGGAAACCGGCAGAGGGCTATGAGGTCATCTCAGCTGCGGCAGAGCCGGCAGAAGTGACGATCAAGGGAAAATCCGATATTTTAAATTCAATCAGCGCGATTGTAATTCCGGAAGACGTGATCAGCGTAGAGGGCGCGAATGAAAAATTTGAACAGAAAGTAGACCTGAACCAGTATCTGCCGGGCGGTGTTTCGCTGAATAAGTCGGTAGAAGCAGCGGTTACGGTGAAGATTGATATTGAACAGCTTGAACGCAGGGTATTTACGGTTCCGGTCAGAAATATCGGTGTGGATGACCTGCGGGAAGGGTATCAGATTGATTTCCTTGACCGGAATGTGGAAATAGAAATTTACGGGCTGGCGGAAGACCTGGATAATCTGACGGTCAATGTGCTGCGTCCGATCCTGGATGTCGGCGGGCTGGCGGCAGGCAGGCATGTAAGGCCGCTGCAGCTGACGCTGGACGAAGAAAAATATGTGGTCGGCGAGACTTCGGTATCCTTTACCATACGTTCCGAAGAAAGCGATACCGGCAATCCGGACGCCAGTGATCCGGATGAAAACGATCCGGACGCAGGCGGGGCAGGAACAGACAGCCCGGATACCAACGGGACGGACGGGGATACTCCGCAGGATACGGCGGCTGACACGGAAGACGGACAGGAAGGCGATGCGGATGTGCGCGATACGATGGCCAGGCCGCAGGAGCCGGATCAACAGGAAGATCCGGATCAACAGACAACAACAGATTTGGAGGATGAATAAAAATGGGCAGAATGTTTGGAACAGACGGTGTCAGAGGAGTTGCAGGGGCAGAGCTTACGATTGAACTGGCGACGCAGCTCGGGCAGGCCGGCGCATTTGTGCTGACGCGGGAAAAGGAACATCAGCCGACATTGATCGTCGGCTGTGACACCCGCATTTCGGGCGGGATGCTTGCCAGTGCGTTAATGGCGGGGATCTGTTCGGTAGGGGCCAACGCGATTTATGTAGGCGTGCTTCCGACGCCGGCAGTGGCGTATCTGACAAGGCGGCATAAGGTGGATGCAGGGGTTGTGATTTCGGCATCCCATAATCCGATGGAATTTAACGGGATCAAATTTTTTAACGGGGACGGCTATAAGCTGTCGGATGAGCTGGAGGATCAGATTGAAGCGCTGATTAAAAACCATATGAAAGATGTCACGCTTCCGATCGGCTCCGGCGTAGGCAGGATTGACTACCGGTTTGACATCCGGGATGAATATGTGGAATTTATCAAAAAATGCGTGCCGGTCAACCTGCACGGATTAAAGATTGTGGCAGACTGTGCCGAGGGCGCGGCCTATTATACGTCGGTAAAGGCGCTGCGCGAGCTGGGCGCGGATCTGATTGCGATCCATACGAATCCGGACGGGACGAATATTAATGCAAACTGCGGCTCCACGCATATGGATGAATTAAAGGCGCGGGTGGTATACGAAAAAGCGGATATCGGGCTTGCGTTCGACGGCGACGCAGACCGTCTGCTGGCAGTGGATGAAACAGGCAGCCTGGTAGACGGCGACCAATTGATGGCCATCTGCGGCAATTATATGAAGCAGAAAGGGACGCTGAAAAAAGATACGATTGTCGTTACCGTTATGAGCAACCTTGGTTTTACAATTATGGGGCAGGAAAACGGCATCCATGTGGAAAAAACAAAGGTCGGAGACCGTTATGTGCTGGAAAATATGCGGGAAAATGGGTATAATATCGGTGGGGAGCAATCCGGGCATATTATCTTTTTGGACGACAATACAACGGGCGACGGGTTGTTAAGCGCGCTGCATGTCTTGCAGGTCATGGTAGATACGCGCAAAAAACTCTCAGAGCTTGCGGCGGTCATGGAAATCTACCCGCAGGCGCTGGTAAATGCCAAGGTGCCGAACCACAAAAAAGAACACTATATGGAATATGCGGAGATCGAGGAAGCGATCAGCAAGCTGGAGAAGAAGTTCAACGGCGAAGGCAGGGTGCTGATCCGCCCGTCGGGGACAGAACCGCTTGTCCGGGTCATGATCGAAGGAAAAAACCAGCAGGAAATCGATAAAGAAGCCAGGGACCTGGCGGATTTAATTACAAAAATCATGTTATAGAGGGAGAAAAGATGGTAAGTCAAAAGGTAAAGATAAAAAATCCTACGGGACTGCATCTGCGCCCGGCGGGAGTTTTATGTAAAAGTGCGATCGAATACAGCTCTGTCGTTACGTTTAAATACGGCGGGGAAAATATTGCCAATGCGAAAAGTGTGTTAAGCGTATTAGGGGCCTGCATTAAAAGCGGGGATGAGATCGAATTGATCTGCGAAGGCGAGGACGAGGAAAAAGCGCTTCAGGAAATGATCGCGCTGATCGAGTCCGGATTAGGAGAGTAAAATGAAAAAAATATTAATCACCGGATGCAGCGGGCAGCTGGGAAGGGCCCTGAACCGGGAATACGAAGGAGAACAGGTGCAGATCGTCAATACGGATGTACCGCAGCTGGACATTACGGATCTGGATGCGGTGCTGCGCCTGGCGCGTGAGCTGCAGCCGGATGTGATTATGAACTGCGGCGCGATGACCGCCGTTGACCTGTGTGAATCGGAATATGAAAAGGCGTTTTGCATCAACGCCATCGGCCCGCGCAATCTTGCGGTCGCATCGCGCGAAACGGGGGCAAAGCTGTTCCAGATCTCTACGGATTATGTGTTTTCCGGGGATACGGATACGCCGTATACAGAGACGGACCGGCCGGACCCGCAAAATGTCTATGGCTCGACAAAGCTGGCGGGTGAACAGTTTGTAAAAGATTTTGCCGGGCGGTATTTTATCATCCGTACGGCATGGCTGTACGGCGAAGGGAAAAATTTCGTCGGTACGATGCTGCGGCTGGCAGAGACGAATGATACGGTGCGCGTCGTCGGCGACCAGGTTGGCTCGCCGACCAGCGCCGTGCAGCTGGCAAAAATGATACACAGGCTGGAGCCGACGGAAAACTACGGCGTATTCCATGGCACGTGCGAAGGGCAGTGCAGCTGGGCGGAATTTGCGGCAGAGATCTTCCGGCAGGCGGGCAAGCTGACAAAGGTAGAGACGATTACCACGCAGGAGTTTGGCGCTGCGGCAAAGCGCCCGGCCTATTCGGTGCTGGATAACCAGATGCTGCGGCTGACTACGGATATGCAGATGCAGCAGTGGCAGGATGCGCTGCGGGTCTATTTAATGGGAATTTTGTAGATATCTGTAACCGTTCCATGGTTATCGGAACGGCTGCAGATGGATCATAAGGAGATGGAAAAATGAGGACTTATCTGGTGACCGGCGGGGCTGGTTTTATCGGGTCGAACTATATTCACTATATGTTCCGCAAATATGGGGATGAAATACGGATCATCAACGTAGACGCCCTGACGTACGCGGGGAATCTGGCAAATTTAAAAGAACTGGAAGGACGGGACAATTATCTGTTTGTCAAAGCGGATATTTGTGATAAAGAAGCAATCCGGGCTGTTTTTAAGGAGCATGAAATCGACCGGGTCGTGCATTTTGCAGCGGAATCGCATGTAGACCGCAGTATCCGCAGCCCCGAGGTCTTTGTGCAGACGAATGTCATGGGGACCGCAGTCATGCTGAACTGTGCAAAAGAAGCATGGGAGCTGCCGGACGGGGGATTTCAGGAAGGGAAAAAATTCCTGCACGTCTCAACGGATGAGGTATACGGTTCCCTGGAAGAAGACGGCGGATATTTTTATGAAACGACGCCGTATGCGCCGCACAGCCCGTACAGCGCCAGCAAAGCCGCTTCGGACATGCTTGTAAAATCGTATATCGATACGTATCAGTTTCCGGCGAATATAACAAACTGCTCGAACAATTACGGGCCGTACCAGTTCCCGGAAAAGCTGATCCCGCTGATGATCAACAATGCGCTGCACGGGAAAAGCCTGCCGGTATACGGGGACGGAAAAAATGTACGGGACTGGCTGTATGTGGACGACCATGCCAAAGCCATCGACCTTGTGACGGAACAGGGACGCCCGGGCGAGACTTACAATATCGGCGGGCATAATGAAAAGCAAAACATTGAAATTATCCATACGATTCTGGATACGCTGCTGGAGATGCTTCCGGAAACGGATGAACGCCGCAGCCGGATCAGTACGGACCTGATCACGTATGTGGAAGACCGCAAGGGGCATGACCGCCGCTATGCGATCGCGCCGGACAAAATACGTGCGGAGCTCGGCTGGGAGCCGGAAACGATGTTCCGGGACGGGATTAAAAAGACGATTGCCTGGTATTTTGCGCATGAGGACTGGATGGCGGATGTGACAAGCGGCGATTATCAGAACTATTATGAAGAAATGTATAAAGGGAAATAAGGGCTTTGCCTATGAGTGGAAGATTTGTAGTACGGGAAGGACATTTTCATATTGCGGACAAAGACACCTATGTGCTGACCGGGTGGTTTGAAGAGGAGGCTGTGTCCGGGACGGAGCTGTTTTCGGTATTTTTGGACCGGAAAAAGGCGGATATCCGGGTGCTTAGCTTTTCCGATGATTCGGTGCGCCAGAAATATGCGAAGCTTGACATGAAAGTGATAACGGAGTATGTGATCCTGGTGAAGCTGCCGCAGGATTTGTCCCGCTACCGCAGGCTGTTTTTGTGTCTGGCGGACGGTACCCGTGTCTATGAGCGCCGCGTGCCGCAGCTGCGCAGGATGCAGGGGCAGCTGAATTACCGGATTACAAGCATTCAGTCTACCGGCGCCAGCTGTGTGGTAACCGGCTGGGCGGCGTCTGCCAAGCCGGTGAAGATCAATGTATTCGACCAGGCAAAGGAACCGGTGAAATGTGAAGTCAGCCATTTCCCGAAGCAGGACGTCGCACTGGAGTTCCGGGAAGCTAAGCAGCTGTATGACTGCGGCTTTAGTGTGACAGTTCCGGTGAATGGCAGGAAAAAAATGGCGCTGCAGATTACAGACGGGGAGCATTCCGTAACGAGGGAATTTCGCGCGGTCGACCGCAACCGCCTGCTGTTCTATCTGAAAAAGGCAAACTATTTTACAAAGCGCAACGGCCTGAAAAAAGCATGCAAGCGGGCCGTGAATGAATTGTATGAGCTGGTCGGGGATACCGGCAATTATATGAAGTGGCGCAGGAAAAATATGCCGTCGCAAAAGG
Organism: uncultured Eubacterium sp.; assembly: GCA_947564835.1. GTDB lineage: Bacteria > Bacillota > Clostridia > Lachnospirales > Lachnospiraceae > Eubacterium_J. Next base: position 27,658 of record CANOET010000006.1, read on the forward strand.
AGCTGGCCCGCCAGAGACAGGAACAGGGGACGTTTTGCCCGCTTATTTATGTAGTGACGCCTTACCAGGACGTCCATAATTTCGCCGCGGCTGTGGCTTCCATGAAGAATCAGACGTACCACAACTGGAAATGGGCGCTTGTCTGCACAGATGCAGAAAAAGACAAGCTGCTGGAGCAGGTCCGCGGGCACATACCGGAACAAAAGCTCTGCCTGATCCCGGCAAAAGGGCATACAGGCAGTCAGCAGCGGATCGCGCGGGGGATGCAGGCCGTATTGCCAGAGCAGGCAAAACGGCCTTTGGATCCGCGGCATGCGGTGTGGCTGACGCTGCTGGAGCCGTCTGATACGTTGGAGCCGGATGCATTCTACAGCTGTGTCAGGCTGATGGAACAACAGCCCAAAACGGATTTGTGCTATACGGATGAAGACCAGATTGCAGAAGACGGCAAGACGTACCGGGAACCAGTATTTAAATCAGATTTTAATATTGACCTGCTGCGGGCAACCAATTATCTGGGGCATCTGGTTTTGGTGCGGGAAGATGCAGCGCGCAAAGCAGGCCCGTGGAATCCGGCATATCAGGAGGAGGCATCCTATGATTATTACCTGCGCGCCTGCGAAGCGGCGGCATGCATCGGCCATTTGCAGCGGGTTGTTTATCATATGGGCAAGACGGGAAAGCAGACGCATCATAACGGGGCTGCAGCTTTGAATGAACATTACAAACGGATGGGGATACCGGCGATTGCACAGCCTTCGCCGACACCGGGCATTTATCATACGATCTATCAATGGAAAGAAACGCCGCTTGTATCCGTAAATATCCCGAATAAGGACCATATAGACGATCTGGATACGTGCGTGCAGTCTTTGCTGAAGAAGTGTACGTATCCGAATTATGAAATTATCATTATAGAAAATAACAGTACACAGGAAAGTACGTTTGCATATTATGAAAAACTGCAGGCGCAGGATCCGCGGGTGCGTGTCGTAAACTGGAAAGATACCTTTAATTATTCCAAAATCACGAATTTCGGCGTGTCTGCGTCCAAAGGGGAGTATATCCTGCTGATGAACAACGACACCGAGGTCATCGAGCCTGCGTTTATGGAGGAAATGCTTGGATATTGTATGCGGGAAGACGTAGGCATTTGCGGCGCCAGGCTGTTTTATTTTGACGATACGATCCAGCACGCCGGCGTGATCATCGGGCTGGGCGGTATTTGCGGGGAAGGGTTTCAGGGGTTCCCAAAGGAAAACGGCGGATACCTGAACCGGATTTTCTGCCCGCAGGATTACAGCGCCGTGACGGCGGCATGCCTGATGACGAAAAAAAGCGTATTTGAAGAAGTCGGAGGGATGGACCCGCAGCTGCAGGTCGCCTATAATGATATTGACTACTGCCTGAAAGTGCGTAAGACCGGGCGGCTGGTTGTTTACAACCCGTTCGCGACGCTGCATCATTATGAATACAAATCCAGGGGGACGGAAAATACGGCAGAAAAACTGGCCCGCTATAACCGCGAGGTAGATTTGTTTACAACCCGCTGGGCGGACCTGATCAGCGCGGGAGATCCGTATTACAATCCAAATCTTACCAGGAGATACCAGGATTTCTCATTGCGCAGAATCGAGCTGTTAAAATAACTTACCAGAAGATACCAGGATTTTTCATTGCGGAGAATCGAGCTATTAAAATAAGAAAGAAAAGAACAGAAAATCAGAACAAGCAGGAGGAAATCCATATCCATGAAAGGGATTATACTTGCCGGCGGTTCCGGCACAAGACTGTATCCATTGACAAAATCCATTTCCAAGCAGATTATGCCGGTCTATGATAAGCCGATGATCTACTATCCGCTGTCTACGCTGATGCTGGCAGGTATCCGGGAGATTCTGATCATCTCTACGCCAAGGGACCTTCCGGTCTTTAGGGACCTGTTCGGGGACGGCAGCCAGCTGGGTCTTTCTATGCACTATGCCGTACAGGAAACGCCCCGCGGCCTGGCAGATGCGTTTTTGATCGGGGAGCAGTTTATCGGGAACGATACCGTATCGCTTGTGCTGGGCGATAATATCTTCTATGGGCAGAGCTTTACAAAAGTGCTGCAGCGCGCGGCAGGCATTCAGGAAGGCGCGGTCATCTTCGGCTATTATGTCAAAGATCCAAGGGAATACGGTGTGGTAGAATTTGACGAACAGGGCACGGCGCTGTCTATTGAAGAAAAGCCGCAGCGGCCAAAATCCAATTATGCGGTGCCGGGGCTGTATTTTTATGACAACGACGTGGCAGAAATTGCTAAAAATATCAAACCCTCCGCCAGAGGGGAAATCGAGATTACGTCAGTGAATGACGTGTATTTAAAACGGGGAAAGCTCAAGGTAGAGACACTCGGGCGCGGATTTGCCTGGCTGGACACCGGGACGCATGACTCGCTGCTGGATGCGGCGGATTATGTGGCGGCGGTGCAGAAACGCCAGGGGTTGTATGTCTCTTGCATCGAGGAAATCGCTTATAAGAAAAAATTTATCGACCGTGCGCAGCTGGAAGCGCTGGCACAGCCGCTGTTGAAAACCGCTTATGGACAGTATCTGATGGATATTGCAGAAGGGCTGTAAGATGAAAGGATTTTGATATGGGAAAAATTAAAGTGACAACGTGTGAGATTGAGGGGCTTTATGAAATCGAGCCGACCGTATTTGGAGATGCACGCGGTTATTTTATGGAGACTTATAATTACCAGGACTTTAAGGAAGCGGGAATCGATGTGCAGTTTGTACAAGATAATCAGTCCGCCTCCAAAAAAGGCGTGCTGCGCGGCCTGCATTTCCAGATCCGGTATCCGCAGGACAAGCTGGTAAGGGTGCTGCGCGGCGAAGTATTTGACGTAGCTGTCGATTTGCGCAAAGGCTCAAAAACGTATGGCAAATGGCATGGCGTACGCCTTTCCGCGGAAAATAAAAAGCAGTTTTTTATTCCGAAGGATTTTGCGCATGGATTTTTAGTGCTGTCAGAGGAAGCGGAGTTTGCGTATAAATGTACAGATTTTTACCATCCCGACGATGAAGGCGGCCTGCTCTATAACGATCCGGACATCGGGGTGGAATGGCCGGTTCCTGAAGGGACGGAGTTGATTATGACGGACAAAGACAAAAAATGGGGCGGCATCCGGGCATATACCAGACAATACCGGGCAGATTTCTATGAAGTCTGAAAAAATCGGAAATGTGCAGCTGTATATTTCACCGGAGGCAGAGCAGACACCGCAGACGCCGGGGCAAGCAGACAGGCAGCTGCAGGAAATCGTCAGTATGTATCGCGAACACGAATACCACAGCCGGATCACCGCATGCAAAAGCTGGACCGTTATGTACCAGCTAGCGGAATCCCGGGCAAATATCATCGAATGGCTGGAAATCCCAAAGCATGCAAAAGTACTGGAAATCGGCGCAGGCTGCGGCACCGTTACATCGGCATTGCGCATAAAAGGGGCAAGGCTTACGTGCCAGGAGGAAAATCTGCATTACTGCAGGCTGAACGCTATGCGCCAGGAGAAAGCGATGCAGGAAACAGACAATCAGGAACGGTACAGCTGGGAAACAGACAGCCAGGAGCTGACGATTTTTGCCGGGCCGTTTACAGCATGTGAAGCACAGCTTGCCGAGGATTACGATATCATTGTATGCCTGGATGCCCTGCCCGTGCAGGGACAGGCGGAGACTTTTCTGGCTGCTCTGAGACGGCATTTAAAGCCGGAAGGGATGCTTGTGCTGGCTGCGAAAAATAAATTCGGACTAAAGTATTGGGCCGGAAACCAGGAACCCAATACCGGCCGGTACTTTGCGGGGCTGGAAAATGCCGGGGTGCAGCTGTATTCCAAAAAACTTCTGCAGCAGCTGCTGGAACAGGCCGGATTCGGCAGCCAGGAATGCTATTATCCGTATCCGGACGAACGTTTTGCACTGGAAATATATTCGGACAGGCATCTTCCGAAAAAGGGAGATCTGAATTATAATATCGTGAATTACGAAGGAGACCGGTTATTGCTGTTTGATGAACAGAAAGTATTTGACAGCGTGATCGAAGAAGGGCAGTTTCCGTTTTTCGCAAACGCGTACCTGTTCCTTGCGGGGGCAAAGGAGCATGCGCAGACCGGGCAGGAAACGGTGTACGCCCGGTATGCGACAGACCGCAGCAGGGCATATGCTGTCTGCACGCAGATCACGGGGCAAGCCGTATATAAGCGGCCGCTGTATCCGGAAGGCGCGGCACATGCGGCGCAGATCTGTCAGGCATATGAACAGCTGGAAAAACAATACTGCAAAACAGGGCTGAAATTTAACAGATGCGAATGGGCGGCCAAAGGGGAAAGGGACGGCTGTCTCAGGCTTGAGCTGCTTTGCGCCCATGCGCTTCAGGAACAGGTGCAGCAGGCAGTTGCCGTGGGCCAGATAAAAAAAGTCTTTGACATCTTACACAGAATGATGCAATATATCAGAAACGGCAGCGGGCAAAAACCGTTTCAAATGACAGAAGGATTTCAAAAAGTATTCGGAACCATCTCCGACCCGCAGGCGCTGGAAGGAACAGTGTGCAGCGATCCTGCGGACATCGACCTGATATTGCCGAATATTTTGGAAGAAGACGGGACGTGGCATGTCATTGATTACGAATGGACCTTTTTCTTCCCGGTTCCGCAAAATTTTATTATTTACCGGACACTGTTTTTTTTACATCAGGAAAACCCGCGCCTGGAAGCGTTATCCATGGAGCATTTGCTGGAGCAGGCAGAAATTACGCCAAAAGAAGCAGCCGTATACGCGCAGATGGAGCAGGCATTCCAGCAGTATGTGACCGGAGGGCTGGTACCTTACAGGGAAATGGTCAACCTGCTGGAGCGCAGAATGACCGACATCGTACAGCTGCAGGCGGATTATGACCGCATAGCAGCACAAAACGAGCTGTTAAAAGGCAAAGGCATCTGGAAAGCAGCCAGAACAATCAAAAGGAAACTGACAGGGAACTAAATCTATGGAATGGACAAACTCAAAAGAGCAATACAAACGTTTCATTATGCTGCTGGGGACGACGCTGATCGTTGCGCTGCAGACAGCCATGTTTGCCTGCTTGTGGTATAATTATTATGCGAACAGGGAATTAAAGAGCATGCGGAAATATTTCCGGTATTTCTATTATTACCGCAGAGGACATTGGACCGTAATTGTCCTGTATGCGCTGGTGCTGATTCTGTTTATGAAAGTACTCGGCGGCTTCAGAGTCGGCTACCTGCGGAATCTGGATGTGCTATACTCCCAGATTTTGTCCGTATGCGCTGCAAATATAGTAGAATATTTGCAGCTTGCCCTAATTGCAAAATGGAAATTCCTGCAGTTTTCCACGCCGATGCTGCTGCTGGCGCTGCTGCAGATCGCTGTCGGCATTGTATGGATCGTCGCGATGCGGAGTATCTATGCCAGACTGTATCCGCCGCATGAGATGCTGCTGATTTATGGAGACATCAGCCCCAAAGCGCTGATCCGCAAGCTCCAGTCCAGAGGAGACAAATACCGTGTCAAAGAAACGATTCATTTAAAACAAGGCATGGATACGATCCTGAACAAAATCGCAGGTTACGAATCCGTCATTATCGGCGACATTCCGTCCCACGAGCGGAACGAGTTTTTAAAATACTGTTTTCAGCATAATATCCGGTGCTATTCTGTGCCGAAGATATCGGACATTATGATTATCAGCGCGTCAGAGATCGACCTGTTTGACTCTCCCCTGCTGTTATTCCGCAACCAGGGGATGACATTCGGGCAGAGCTTCTGCAAGCGGGCGATGGACATTGCAATCGGACTTGCCGGCTGCATACTGGCGTCCCCGGTGATGCTGGTCATTGCGGCAGCGATAAAATTATACGACGGCGGGCCGGTGCTGTATTCACAGGAGCGGATTACAAAAGACGGGAAACCGTTCCAGATTTACAAATTCCGCAGCATGATTGTGGAATCTGAAAAACGCGGCGCAAGGCTGGCAAGTACACATGACGACAGGATTACACCAGTTGGAAAGGTGATCCGCAGACTGCATGTAGACGAGCTGCCGCAGCTGTTCAATGTACTGATCGGAGATATGTCCTTTGTGGGGCCGCGGCCGGAGCGGGAGGAGATTACAAAGGAATATGAGCAGAGTATCCCGCAGTTCCGGTTCCGGCTGAAAGTAAAAGCAGGGCTGACCGGGTATGCGCAGGTATATGGGCAGTATAATACGGTGCCGTATGATAAGCTGAAGCTGGATTTGACTTATATAGAGAATTATTCCTTGTGGCTGGATATGAAGCTGATTTTGCTGACAGTGAAGATCCTGTTTCAGAAAGAGAAGTCAGAGGGAGTAGATGACAGCCAGAAGACGGCGCTGAAAGTGCAGGATGGAAGATAGGATAGATAGGATGGATAGAATGGAAAAACCAATCATTTCAGTAATTATGCCGGCATATCAGGCGGCGGATTATATAGGAGAGGCCATCCGGTCTGTGCAGGGGCAGACGTGTAAGGAGACTTGGGAGCTGATCATCATTGATGACTGTTCGACAGATCATACGGCATTAATCGTGCGTGAATATGCAAAAGCAGACGCCCGTATCCGGTATCTGCGTCAAAGAAAGAACCGGGGAGTGGCGGCAGCCCGTAATCTGGGAATCCGAATAGCGCAGGGACAATATCTTGCATTTCTGGATGCAGACGACTGGTGGGATGCAGAGAAACTAAAGCTGCAGATGCAATGCATCCAGCGGACAGGAACAGTACTGTGCTGCACAGCCCGGGAACTGATGCAGGCAGATGGAACACCCACAGGCCGGATCATCCAGGTACCGGAGACAATCACATACCAGATGCTGCTCCATACCAACGTAATTCCCTGCGGCTCTGTAATACTCCGCTCAGACGTAGCAAAAAAATTTCGGTTTGTATGCGATCAATACCACGAAGACTATATATTATGGCTGCGAATCCTGAAAAAATATAAAACCGCATCCGGCATCCAGACCCCGGCCCTCAAAAGCAGGCAAAGCGCCGGAGGCAAATCCAGAAATAAATGGAAATCCGCACACATGCAGTACGGCTCCTACCGTTACCTGGGATACAGCCCCCTGCAGTCACTTTATTATATGATCTTTTACACATTAAACGGATTTCGTAAATACCTCTGACAATGATAACCCGCTGACAGCATTGCCCAAAACCAAGCGCAATACCCCGCTGGCAGCATTGCCCAAAACCGGGCGGCACAATCCACGGACAGGCCTGCCAATACCAGACTCTGCGGCCTGCGGGCAGGTGGTCCCCGCCGGGACATGCTCTGGAAGGACATTCAGGGGGCGCTTTTAGCGGAGACGAAATCCAGCGCTTACGGAGACTTAGACAGGAGGCCCACACGCCGACTGTCTTAGTCGCAGTTAGCGATTAGTTCGTCGCAGCGTTGCCCCCGTCCGCTCAGAGCATGTCCCGGCGGGGACCACCTGCCCGCAGGCCGCAGAGTCGTCCGCGCAGCCACACCCCCACGGCCGCCCACCAGCGCCCCGCGCAGCCACCCACTAAATGATAGAAAGGAGTGAGAAATTGGACCGATTCATCAAAGACCTGAAAAAATACCGCAAATACACAATCTACGCAGCAAAATCCGAACTAAAATCCGAAGTAGCCAACTCACACCTCAGCTGGATGTGGTGGATTTTAGACCCGCTGCTGTTTATGATTGTATATTCATTCGTGGCAGTCATCGTCTTCCAAAAAGGCGAACCATACCTGCCAGTATTTATATTTATCGGCTACAACAGCTGGAACTTCTTTTCCGCCTGCCTGCGGCAGAGCGTCAAGCTGGTAGCCGCCAACAAACCGATTGTATCAAAAGTATATATACCAAAATTCATATTGATATTTGTAAAAATAGCATCCAACGGATTCAAAATGCTGATTGCGTTTTCTATCGTAATCGTAATGATGATCGGATACCGTGTTCCGGTAGACTGGAAAATCGTGCTGATGCTGCCGTTATTTGCGGTGCTTCTTGTAGTAACATTTGCATTCAGCAGTATATTACTGCACTTTGGCGTTTATGTGGAGGATCTGGCGAATGTCGTGACGGTTGTGTTAAAGCTGCTGTTTTATTTAACCGGAATCTTTTACTCCATCAGCAACCGGGTACCGTACCCGTACAGCAGCCTGTTGTTAAAATGCAACCCGATGGCGCTGCTTGTGGATTCTATGCGCCGGGTGCTGATCTACCAGGAAATGCCGCAGTGGGGAGCGGTGACAGTATGGTTTCTGATCGGTATCGTGCTGTCGTTTGCAGGAGTACGTAATATTTACCGCCATGAGAACAGTTATGTGAAAGTAATGTAGCATGCAGGAAAGTAGATGGAGTGAAATGGATACAGCAAAGGAACATGAACAAGAATATGCAATTGAAGTGGCGGATTTGAAAATCCGTTATAAATGCCTGAACCGGATATCCATTAAAAAGAGCCTGTTCAGCCTGAAAAAATCAGAAGTGGATGTATTTGAGGCTGTCAGAGGGATCTCGTTTCAGGTGCCGAAAGGGGAGATTATGGGCATTGTCGGCAAAAACGGAAGCGGCAAGTCGACCATGCTGCGGGCGATCGCGGGGATTTTTGCGGCGGATGAGGGGACGATTGATCTGCATGGGCATACCGTGTCGCTGCTGTCTATTGGTGTCGGTTTTCAGAAGAAACTGACAGGAAGGGAAAATATTTTTTTAAGCGGGATGCTTTTGGGCTTTAGTGAAGAGGAAATTTTTGATAAAATAGATGAGATTATAGAATTTTCCGAACTGGAAAGTTTTATTGATAAACCAGTCCGCACCTATTCCAGCGGGATGTATTCCAAGCTGGCGTTTTCGATCACGGCGATTCTGGAGACAGAGATTATGCTGATTGATGAAGTGCTCAGTGTCGGGGATGTGCGGTTTAAGAAAAAAAGCTATGCGAAGATGAAAGAACTGATCACGAATGAAGAGCGGACCGTGATTATTGTATCGCACAGCACGGAAACGCTTGAAAAACTATGCGATACGATCCTGTGGCTGCATGAGGGCAAGATTAAGATGCAGGGCAGCACGGGGGAAGTGCTGCCGCTTTATAACGATTATATGTCCTGAACAGCTGCGTAACCGTTCAGCGATGATCTGGGCTGTTACCAGGAAAGGGTAATCTTGACGGTTACCAGGGAAGGGTAATTTGAACGGTTACCAGGAAAGGGTGGTCTGGACAGTTACCAGGAAAGGGTGACTTGACGGTTGCCGGGAAAGGAGAATGTATGCAGATTTTTGGGTGTATCGGTATTCTGTTGCTTACAATTATGATATATGCTCTGCTGGGAAGGGCGTTTTGCATGAAATGCCGCCTGGATGCGGGGATACCGGAGACGGTCTGCATCGGATTTTTCTTTTATTTTGCTGTATTTCAGGTGGTTGCGGAGGCTATGATCCTGACCGGACAGAGGCTGCATCTGCTGGGCATGGTCTGGCTGGCGGTGCTGGCGGCGCTGCTTGGCGCCGCGGCTGTGATTGTCTGGAAGGACAGCAGGCCGGGCGGCAGCATGGATAGGACAGTGTCCGGCAGGGATGCGCGCGGCCGCAGGGCAGCCTGCCTGCTGCTGGCGCTGATGGCGGCGGCAGTGCTGTGCGAATGCGCGTCCGCAGTGCTGATGCAGCGTAAGATCGGCTGGGATTTTGCCTATTATATAGGGAATATGACGACATCTGTAGCAACAGATACCATGTATGTGTACGACGGCAGCAGCGGCCTGCCGCGCAGCCATCTGGAGCTGCGGTATGCATTGTCTTCCTTCTATATGAATACGGCTTGGATCTCGCAGCTGACGGGTATTTCGGCGCTTGTGCTCTCCAAGTATGTGACAGGGGTCCTGTGCGTGCTTCTGACAAATGCTGTCGTGTATAGCTTTGCAATGGAAGTATTCAGGAAAGACCGCAAAAAAACGGCAGTCCTGGTGACTGCTTCGGTCGTACTGACGATTTTCTGGGATGTGTATGATACGACGGCGCAGTTTCTGATCTTGCGCGGTTATGAAGCGAAGGCATATTGCGCCAATGTCGTGCTGCCGATGGTCTGTTTTTTGCTGTACCGCGTCTGGAAAGACAGCAATGACCGCAGGCGCTGGGCAGAGCTGTTTCTGGTCGCTGTTGCGAGCGTTGCCGTTTCGATGTCTTCGCTTGTGCTTGTGCCGGCGCTGATCGTTTTGATGGTGCTTGCGCATCTGCTTGTGGAACGGCAGTGGGAGATAGCCCTTCTGCGGCGCACGGTTTTGTGCGTGATGCCAAATGTATGCTATCTGGTGGTATATTTTGCGTCGACCAGAGGCTGGCTGATTATCAAGGTGTAGGCGGATTGTCAGGAGGTAGGACATGGCGGACGTTTTTTTGCAGTATCATGGAGATTCGCTGTATCTGGCCGCATTTGCAGCCAGTCTGGCATTTTTATACTGGAGAGATAAAAAGAAACAGGGCAGGACCGGGAAGAAAGCGGTAACGGCGCTGCTGCTGGCAGTCGTTTTTGTCTTTAATGAGGCGGCTTATCGGATTGTCGGCAGGCTTACGAATGCGGCGACGTATTACCGGTTTTTCTGGATGCTTCCGGTTGTGTTTTTGCTTGCGTATACATTTACAGAAGCAGTGTTTGGGAGAACTAAGAAACAGAAGCTATTTGCAGCCGCAGTGTTTTTGCTGTGCCTGCTTGCCGGTGCAAATCTGTTCTTTCTCAATCGGGAGAATTATAACCGCCCGGTTAATATCTATGGGCTGGATCCGAATGCCGTTGCCATCGCGGACGCGATTATGGCGGACTGGGACAGCGGAGAGGGCCTTGCCAGGGGCAAGGACCAGCCGACAGCGGCGTTTGATATGTATCTGGAATATCAGGTGCGTACGTATGAGCCGCGTATTTTATGGGGGATTTCCCGCCAGGCATATTTGTATCAGGCCAGGCACGGCTATGACTATAAAAAATATGTGCGCCAGCAGCACATGATCGCTGCGGTGCATGAAGGAATCCAAAACGACGGCGGCACACTGCGGCGCAGCCTGATAAAAAACGGCGTAGATTATCTGGCGATCCGTACGGAATTTGACATGGACAGCTATCTGGCTGCCATTTCCGTGATACCGGTTGCAGAGAGTGATACTTATACATTATACAGGGTTATGCCATAACAAGCAGGCATAGACCATCTGAAAGATACGGAGATGATAAGAAATCGATCAGAAGGGATAGGAAAGAAAGGAATTTGTGGGGATGATCAAGGTGTATATTTGTCCGAAATGCGGCTGGATGAGGACGGTATCCCGCAGGAAAAATGTGGAATGCTATAAATGCGGGGAACAGGAAATGTTTCAGGTCAAACTTACATATGATAAATACAGTGAAATGACGTTGAAGGAACGGGAGGATTATGCAACCAGCTGGCTGTATATCCACCTGAGAAATTTAAAGGAGATGCATGTATAGGAAAGATAACGTAGGCTGGGCGAAACATCTGGATTTTACGGTTCTGGACATTTTGCTGCTCCAGCTGGCATTTATAACTGGATATATTATGCGCCACGGATGGATGAATCCGTATGCCAGCGAGCCGTATCTGCGTCTTGCCGTGATACTGGTGCTGCTGAATCTGTGCGTGGTGTTTTTTAAGGAATCTTATCAGGATATTATTAAGCGGGACATGTTTACGGAGCTGGAGGAGGTAGCGGCGACCTGTACGATTATTTTTGTCGGTATGCTTGTTTATCTGTATGCGGCGAAAATGTCAGCGGTTTATTCCAGGGAAAGCCTGTTTACTTTCTGGGTAATGTCGATCATTTATGAATACGTAGTACACTGTATTTATAAGCAGTTTTTACGTAACTATATTAAGAAGAGGCGCAGCAACGCGGTGATGATCATCCTGACGGTGGACCGTTATGCGGAGGAATGCGTACGTGATTTTGAGCATGACAGATACCGGGACTTTGAGATCGGCGGTATTGTCGTCGTGGACATGCCACGCAAGGGGGAAACGATCCGGGGCGTGCCGGTTGTTGCAAACGCGGATGACTTTTATGAATACGTCCGTACGCATGTGGTGGACGAGGTGTTTATCAACGGCAACACCAGGGATTCCAGCGAAGCGCTTGCCGCGCAGCTGATTGAGTACGGGATTACCGTCCATTTTAATCTAATCCCGCAGACAGCGCTGATGCCGAATAAGGTATTGGAAAAATGCGGCAATTATATGGTGCTGACGACGAGTATGCATATCGCGTCGCCGCCGGAGATGTTTTTCAAGCGTGTGATGGATATCGCAGGCAGCCTGGTCGGGCTGGTGGCGGCGGCGGTCGCGTTTGTGATTTTTGCGCCGGTGATTAAATTGCAGGCGCCGGGTCCGGTGCTGTTTTCGCAGGAACGCGTCGGCAAGAACGGGCGGATCTTCCGTATTTACAAGTTTCGGTCTATGTATGCAGATGCGGAAGCGCGCAAGCAGGATCTGATGGACCAGAATGAAATGGACGGCCTGATGTTTAAGATGACCGACGACCCGCGGATTTTTCCAGCCGGGCACTTTATCCGCAAATATTCGATTGACGAGCTGCCGCAGTTTTGGAATGTGCTGAAAGGGGAAATGAGCCTGGTCGGCACACGGCCGCCGACCATTGATGAGGTCGAGCATTACCAGCTCCACCACAGAGGGCGGCTGGGCATTAAGCCCGGGCTGACCGGCATGTGGCAGGTCAGCGGGCGCAACGATATCACGGATTTTGAAAAGGTCGTGGCGCTGGATACGCAGTATATTTCGGAATGGTCGCTGAGCCTGGATCTGAAAATCCTATTTCGTACGATCCAAGTAGTATTATCAGGGGACGGTTCGAAATAGCAGTTCAGGTATGCAGGATATTTAAAATAAGAAGGGACGTGAGCAGATGAAACGGGTATCGGTTGCTTTGGCAGCCTATAACGGAGAACGGTATATCCGCCAGCAAATAGATTCCATTCTGCAGCAGTTAGGGGACAGGGATGAGCTGGTTATTTCAGATGACGGATCCACAGACCGTACGATTCAAATCATCCGGTCTTATACATCCAAAGACCCGCGGGTCCGCCTGCTGGCCGGCCCCGGGCGCGGGATCAAACAAAATATTGCCCATGCCCTTGCAAATACAAAGGGCGCCTATATTTTCCTGGCAGACCAGGATGACGTATGGATGCCGGATAAGGTCAGGCGTGTCCTTGCCGTATTCCGGGAAAAAAAGTGCCATGTAGTTGTTCACGACTGTATTGTAACCGGCGAGGATCTGGCACAAATCCTATATCCGTCTTTTTTCGGCTACCGCGGTTCTGGTGCGGGCGTATGGAGCAATATCTGGAAAAACAAATATATCGGCTGCTGTATGGCGCTGCGCAGGGAGCTCTTGCCGTATATCCTGCCGGTTCCGGATGATATCCAAATGCATGACCAGTGGATCGGCGTGGTCAATGACAGGCATCGGGGAGGCAGCTGCTTTTTGAACGAACCGCTGCTGTATTACCGCAGGCACGACGGAAACGTATCTGACTTTAGCAAAAATACCATACCGGTCATGATCCAAAACAGGCTGTTGTTTCTTTGGCGGCTGGTACAATCTGAATTACGAATGCAGAAAGGGAAAGAAAGGAAATGAGTGCATCAAGATCAAAAAAGAAAAAACACAGAATTATTATTTTCACGATAGAAATCTTGCTGCTGCTGGTCGTGCTGGCATGTCTGTTTGTCTGGTCCAAATACCAGAAGCTGGATCATCAGCCGGACATGATCGGGACCGAGGACATTATCAACGAGGACATGGACGAGTCCGTGCAGGAAGTGCTCAAAGGCTATACCAATATTGCGTTATTCGGGCTGGACAACCGTTCCAACGGCAGCTTCGACGCGGGGAACAGTGATGTAATTATGATCGCGAGCATTAATAATGATACAAAAGAAGTCAGGCTGGTATCCGTATTTCGGGATACGTTTTTAAATGTCAGCAGCGACGGATCGTACAATTTCCGCAAGGCGAATTATGCATATAATAAAGGAGGCGCGGAAGAAGCGATCCGGATGCTGAACCGCAACCTGGACCTGGATATCCAGGATTATGTCGTCGTAGACTTCCAGGCCGTGACCGAAGCGATCGACCTGTTAGGCGGCGTTGAGGTAGAGATTGATGCGGCGGAAGCAAAATGGATGGACTTTTATATTAATGAAACTGCGCAGGTCACAGGACGGGAAGCGCATTCCATTACCCAGCCGGGGACATATACGCTGGACGGCGTGCAGGCAACCTCTTACTGCCGCATCCGTTACACGGCAGGCGACGACTTTAAGCGCGCCCAGAGGCAGCGGGAAGTGATCTCCAAAATGGTGGAAAAGGCAAAACAGGCGAACCTGTTAACGATCAACAAGATTATAGACTCCGTACTGGATGATATCAGCACGAATTTTACCGCAGGCGAAATGATTTCCATGGCTACCCAGCTGATGAGCTACGAGCTGGCAGACACGACTGGTTTCCCATTCCGGCTGACAACCGCGGATCTTGGAGGCAAAAAAGGCTCCGTCGTGATTCCGTGCGACCTGGTGACCAATGCAACCGACCTGCATAAATATTTATTCAACGAATACAATTATACGCCGTCGAATACGGTCACCAGCTACAGCCAGGCCATTGTACAGGAAACCGGAAAAGGGGCGGATGACGCAGAAAACACCGGCGTGGAAGCCGACAATTATACAAAGACCAGCCAGCAGTCCGATACAGCATCCACTGCCGCGGATACAGATACCGCGGCACAGTAAGCCGGGCTGGAACGTACGATCTGCAGAAGCACACGGTTTTCGGAATACTTTGGCACGCAGCAGTTCTCGCTGGGCAACAGTTCCATGGATTATCTGAACGGTTACCTCGCTGAGCAACAGTTCCATGGATTATCTGAACGGTTACCTCACTGAAATGGAAAAGGGGGCGCATCGCAATTGAGCAGTAACAAAAACAGCAAGAAAAAGAAACGCAAAAAACACAAGATTATCATTTTCATTGTGGAAATGATTCTGCTGCTGGTTTTGCTGGCAGTCCTGTTTCTCTGGACGAAATACCAAAAGATCGAGCACGTCGATAATATCGAGACACAGGATGTGGTCAATGAAGACCTGGGCCAGACAACCCAGCAGGTGCTGGAAGGATTTACGAATATTGCGGTATTTGGCCTGGACAATGAAAAAAGCGGCGTATTTACCTCCGGAAACAGCGATATGATCATGATTGCGAGTATCAATAACGACACCAAAGAAGTTAAAGTCGTATCCGTATACCGTGACACGTATCTGAATGTCGGAACGATGGAAGACCGTTATTTCTGGAAAGCCAACTACGCATACAACCACGGCGGACCAGAGCAGGCCATGCGTATGCTGAACCAGAACCTGGATCTGGATATTGCAGATTATGTAGCCGTTGATTTTTATGCCGTATGCAAAGTGATAGACCTGCTCGGCGGCCTGGAGATCAACGTGGAAGAAGGGATGATGGAGGAGATCAACATCTACATTGCGGAGACAGCCGCATATACCGGGCTGGAGCCGCATCAGGTCGAGCATCCCGGCATGCAGCTGCTGGACGGCGTGCAGGCGACGGCATACTGCCGCCTGCGCCATGACGCGAATGATTTCCGCCGGGCGCAGAGGCAGCGGGAGGTGCTGTCGAAAATGATCGAAAAGACAAAATCATCCAACCTTTTTACCATTAATAAGATTATCAACGCGGTGCTGGAGGACATCAGTACGGACCTGACCGAAATGCAGATGATTTCTATGGCATCGCAGCTGTTTAGCTATGAGCTGGCGGGGACGGCGGGATTTCCATTTGAATTATATACGTTTGATCAGACCAGGAAGTATATTGTGGCGCCTTGTGACCTGGAGAAAAATGTGCGGGAGCTGCATGCGTATTTATTTGGGGAATATCAGTATACGCCGTCGAATACGGTGCAGGAGCTGAGCCGGGCGATTGCGGAGGATACCGGGAAAGGTGTCGGGGATGAGCAGGATACCGGGGTAGCTGAGGATCAGTATGTGGGAGATGGGCAGGAATCCCAGCATTAGAGAAAAACGAAGAGACCGTGAATCCTTTGATTGACAAGCGGATATACTTTGTATATACTAATATTAAGGGAATATCCATCGTATATACATGGAAGGAGATGCTTATGGAACAAACAGCAGTACAAAATGGCGGAAAATATGTAATACAGACAAACATCAGAAGGTGGGGAAATAGCCAGGGTATCAGACTATCAAAAGATCTATTAGCACAGATGAATTTACAAGAGAATGATACTGTAGGAATAAATGTTTACGATGGAAAGATGACGATTGAGAAAATCAATAAGCCGAAATACCTTAATTTAACAGAAAGGTTGGAAGCATTCTACGAAAGGCCAATTGAAGAAATTTATGTCGAAACTACGCAAGAGGTTGATGTAGGTGATCCGGTAGGGAGCGAGCAGTGGTAACTTATAAACAAGGTGACATAATCATTATGAATTTTAACCCGCAAAAAGGTCATGAACAAAATGGAAGAAGGCCGGCACTTGTCTTGAGTAATGATATTTTAAATCATCATAGTTCATTATCATTTGTATGCCCGATAACGAATACCAACAAAAAGCATCCATTTCATATAGAACTGGATGAACGAACACAAACAACAGGCGTAATATTATGTGATCAGGCAGAAATGCTGGATGTTAGGGCCAAAGATGCCCAGTTTAAAGAAGAATGTCCAGAGGATTTATGGAATGAAGCAAAAGAACTGATCATTAGTTTTATGTAGGCATAGAAAATCAGAAAAAGCATTTGGAGAAGAGAGATCCAGGTGCTTTTTTTATGACATGCGGATGATATAAATGTGTGGAAATGGATGCAAATGGGGAAACATTGGTTTGGATGAGTTGGAAAAGAAACACTTTTGATATTGTGTTGCGTTTTGGGGTTCCCGAAAGATCCTGGTTAGCCAGGGATGTGGCTATCCGGACGACACTGCGGGCTGTGGGCAGGGGATGTGGCCATCGCAGTCGTCCGGATAGCCACATTCCCTAAAAGAACTACCCATGATTCATGTGAAGTTTGGTGGTCTTTTAAATATATTCCTTTCGGGAGATTATAGGGCAAGTTCCGCAAAGTCTATCCATAAATCATGATAGATATTGACCTTGATCTTGTCCTGGAACGTGTATGCTACAGTTTTAAATCTGTCTTTTTCCAAAAAATAAACATATACAGATTGATTGATCGGATTTGTAATCCAGTACTCTTTTACTCCGGCGGCTGCATACAGATTCAGCTTTCGAATATAGTCATGGCTGGATGTGCTGGGAGAAATTATTTCGATAATCCAGTCCGGTGCCCCGGTACAGCCCCGGTCTGTCAGCTTGTTTTGGTCACAGATTATGCTAATATCTGGTTCCACCACGTTTCTGTCATTGTCCTCAAACAACTGAACGGCAAAGGGGGCTGGATATACTTTGCAGTTTCCTCGTTTCTGTTCGATATAATCTGCGATTTTTTTGAACAGGAAGACAAGTATTTCCTGGTGTATTCTGCTGGGTGCTTCCATGTAATAGATCTGGCCGTCGATCAATTCGGCTCTGACGTTCTCTGGCAGGCTGTAGTAATCGTTGTCGGTATAGATATTTGCGAATGCTTCTGACATGGGTACTCCTTTCTGATGGGATGGTGGTTCTGTTAGCAGGTATTTTGATTGTATCACATAGAAAATGAAAAAGTAAGTGAAACATGATAACTGGGCAATTTTGGATATAAAACAGGAATTACGGAGGATATTACGGCTAAGCAGCAGTCTGATCAGAAACACTTTTGACATTGTGTTGCGTTTTTTAGTGGCTATGCGGACGCCGGATGAGGGGGAAAGGGCCTGGCTTGCGGCTCCTATTCCAGAATGTTAAGAATCCCTAGGTATTCTGCAT
>CANOET010000007.1 GCA_947564835.1 uncultured Eubacterium sp.
TCACCTCCGCTAAAAGCGCCCCTCAAACGTCCTTCCAAGGTGTGTCTCCCGGCGGGCCCCCTGGCCACAGCCCGCAGAGTCGTCCGGTCAGCCACAACCTCTGGTCAGCTATAACCCCTGGTCAGCCACAATCTCTGGTCAGCCACATCTCCCGGTCAGCTACATCCCTGGCTAACCAGGATCTTTCGGGAATCCAAAAAAATACAACTCAATGTCATTTCTGTCACCCAAATCAAAATATTGCCATTTTGCCATCACTCGCAATCCGGCAATACATTCCGTTTCAAGCTGTTATAAGCCAGCAAAATATACAAAATATAGATCAGAAAAAACATCCCAAGCGCAATCCCGGCAATTGCCAGCGGGCTGCTTGTTCCGATCATGAGTCCAGGTTCTGTAGCGTTGGCTAGGTGCAGAATATATGGTGCCCCAATCAATACCGGGGGAACAGCCGGCATCGTATAATAGATAAGAAACTGGGTACGCAGAGTCCTTTCCATTTCAAAGCGGTCCATGCCCAGCTTCTGCAGCAGGCAAAATTGCTGTTTGTACCGACTGGATTCACTCAGCTGCTGGATGGTAAGTATCGTAGCAGCGGTCATTGTCAGGGCCAGCGCCATGAAATACAGAGGAAAAACGGTTACGGCGGTCATAGAAGCCGCATATGCCTGTTCGTAGGATTTGGTGTGGATCGAATCAAAGTCTCCGGATTTTTGGCTTAATTTATTATGTTCTTCGCGCAGATGTCTCAGGTGTAAGGTTTCGGCTTCGCTTACCGGCCGGGAGGTGCTGGCGGCGTAAGCCTGATGGTGAATCGATAGCCTGTCTGCGGTTTCGTCCGGGACAACCAGGAGATAGGAATGGCCGTTGCCGGTTCCGAATTGCTGCAGCAGGGATTCAGTATAAACGCCGCCGGGAAAAAGCGTGGTATCTGCGACAGCCACAGGCTTTTGGTAGTCTTCGAACTGTTTTTTTAAATAGGACATGCAGTGAATGAGATACTGCCCGGGTTCTAATGTGGCTGTTTCGTAACCTGCAACCGCACGCAGGGCAGCATAGTCGCTGAAGCGGATGACTGGATCCTGCTGAAAGCCAAAGTGGTAAAAATCCTCGTTGTTCAGATCCTCGATCAGCTGTGTATGTCCGCTCTGATAAATATAATATAATAAAGACTGCCTGACCGGGATATTTTGTTCGATATAATCCAGATATCTGTCAGACACGCCGTCTGCGTCAGCAGAACCGATATACAGGTCGAAACAGCCATCCTGTGCCGCCCGTCCGGTGAAAATGTTGCGGAAGACCAGCCCGGTTCCTTCTGTAATCAGGGTAGCGGTAAACACTAAAGATATGGTCGCCATTACCATGCCCATTGTACCCAGTTTGGCTGTGAGATTGCGGAAAACAACCAGACTGTTCCCTTGATACTTTTTTGCCGGATGCTTGTCAAAAAACGCCGGGATACCGGAGGCAAATGTGAGGAAAAACCCATAAAGAAAGAAGATAATGCACAAAAAGCCAACCATACCGACAGACAGGTTCCCAAAAATCAGCAGCAGCGTACCCAATACTCCAAATAGCACAGAAACAGTAAACATGTGCTGCCGTCTGCGGCTTGTTTTAAAAACAGCTCCTTCATTCTGGCGATCCATATAAATAAGATCATAAATCTTCATCTTACAAATCTGACGGCGGCATTTCAGCAAAGCCATCAGATAAATCAGGGCAAAATAACCAAACGTCAGGCTGGCGGCCTGCAGGGAAAAGTCAAACCTAAAATGATAATCCTGCCCGAACAGCGCCAATACAACCGCCCGCAGCGCCTGGAACAGCAGATTGCCGGCCAAGAGCCCTATAATCATAGCGCAGCCGCCGACAGCCAGGTTTTCCAGGAAAAATAAACGGGCAACCCTTTTTTGCTCCAGCCCGGACAGAATATAAATACCTAACTCACGGCTGCGGCGGGAAAGCATAAATTTGGCGGCATAAGAGACAAGCCAGCCAAAAATACATACGATGACGATGCTGGACATTACGATCATCATTGGCAGCTGCGCCATGTTTTCAGAAAGCGTCTGTATTTCTTCGGAAAAGATCAGGCCGTTAAATGCATATAACAGAGCGGCAGCCATAACAATCGTAACAAAATAGACGAGATAGTCTCTGGCCTGCCGCCTGGCATTCCGCAGGGAAAGTTTAGATAACGTCACTGACATCACCCCCTAACGCAGCCAGTACATCCAGGATCTCATGATAAAATACAGGCCGTCCGCGGTCAGCCCTAAGCAGTTCGTTAAAGATACGCCCATCCTTAAGAAACAGCACCCGGCTTGCATAGCTTGCACTGTAAGCATCGTGGGTTACCATCAGTATCGTAGCTTTCATGGACTGGTTAATCCGGGACATGATCTCTAACAGGTTCTTGGAAGCCTTGGAATCCAGCGCCCCGGTCGGTTCATCAGCCAGCAGCAGAGACTGTCCGGCAATCATCGCCCGTGCGCAGGCTGCCCGCTGCTTTTGCCCGCCGGATACCTGATAAGGGAATTTGTCCAAAATATCAGAAATACCAAGTACCTGTGCAGTCTGTCTGACCTTACGCTGCACAGCAGAAGGGTCAGCGCGGTTCAGTGAAAGAGCCAGACCGATATTTTCTTCGATGGTCAGGGTGTCTAACAGATTAAAATCCTGGAACACAAATCCCAGGCGTTCCCGCCGGAATCTTGCCAATTCACTGGAAGGAAGATCCGCAATATTTTCTCCGTCCAGCAGGATACCGCCTGCGCTTACGGTGTCAATGGTAGAGATACAGTTGAGCAGGGTCGTTTTACCGCTGCCGGAAGCCCCCATTATCGCAATAAATTCCCCATCCGCCACGTCAAAGCTGACACGGTCGAGGGCTTTTGTGACATTGTTTTTGTTTCCGTAGTATTTTTCTATGTTTCTGACTTGCAGCATAGTACCGCCTCCTTTTCAAATAGATGATCCATAACTGTTTTAGGCCGCAGACTGTTGATGTTACATGGACGGCCCGGTTGGATGATTACAGTGATATTTTACAATAAAAGTGGAGGTTGTTGTATCGGATTGATATGGATGTTTCTTACATTTTTGAAAGAAATGGTCCGGTCAGCCACAAAATAGTTATTAAGCTTATAATTGCAATAGTTCCTTTGCAGGAAAAGTGAGTGTCACTGTAGTCCCCCTGTCCTTTTCAGAAGCAACCGTCAGCCCGATTTCCAGGCAAACTGCCAGCTTTTTACACAGATACAGCCCGATCCCGGTAGAGCCTCCGCGTGTGCGCCCATTGCTTCCCGTAAAGCCGCGGTCGCATACGCGGGGCAGCTCGTGGGCCGCAATTCCGATGCCGTTGTCTTTTACGGTCAGCCGGATCTGTTTTCCGAGATGATCCGCATATATTTTAATGACAGGGTGCTTTCCATGGTAGCGCGCCGCGTTTTGCAGCAGTTGGCCAAGGATAAAAATTGTCCATTTGCTGTCGGTAAATACGGCTTGCTCCAGGCTGTCTGTTTCGATGCGGATATCGTTTTGCTGAAGCAATGCCCGGTGCTGGCTAATTGCTTTTGCTGTCAGTTCTGACAGGATGCATTGGCGGATGATAAAGTCTTTTTCCGGGCTTTCTGCGCGGGCATAGAATAAGGCGCGTTCCACATGGGATTCGATTTGTGCCAGTTCCCTTGTGAGTTTGCGGCGTGTTTCGCTGTCTGTGCTGCGGCACATTAAGGTTGCGGCTGTGATCGGGGCTTTGATTTCATGGACCCAGCTTTCGACATATTCCTGGTATTCTTTTTGGGCGGCCCGGGCGTCGGAGACGGCGCTGGCCATAGACTGGGCGGCCCGGCGGGTCAGGTCAAAGATTTTTTGTTCGTATAAGCCTTTCGGCTTGCAGATGCATTCGGCAAATAAATATTTCTGGTCTAAGCTTTGAAAGATGGCTTCCAGTTCGTTCAGATGTGTGTACCAGCGATAACAGCGGTGCAGCTGCAGGATGAAATAGACCAGAAACAGGGCAGAAAAAAGGATGATCAGGATGTCTGTCTGTGTCCCGGTGGCTTTGAGAAACAGGGCTGCAGCTGCGCCGCAGATAAGGTGGAGCAGGATGTTTCTCAGGTGTTCGGATAAATAGTCTTTCAGGCTCATAGCTGATACCCCATTCCCCGGCGGGTGCGGATCAGGTCCGGCAGGCCGATTTCCGCCAGTTTTGTGCGCAGTCTGGTTACATTGACGCTGAGTGTATTGTCATCGATATAGATCTGGTGGTCCCAGAGCATGTCGATCAGATCAGCGCGCGGGACGATTTCTCCGGCGTGTTCCATCAGGCATGCCAGGATACGGAGTTCGTTGCGGGTTAGGACTGCGGTGCCTGCATCGGAGGATACGGTTCCTTTGGCAAGCTGCAGCTGCAGGCCGCAGGCGGTTAAGGTATCTGCGGGCCGGGATGATTTGCCGCCGCGGCGCAAGACTGCTTTGATCCGTGCCAGCAGGACAGGGACACTGTAAGGCTTTGTAATATAGTCATCTCCGCCCAGGCTGAGCGCCCGGACTTCATCCTGTCCGGAATCCAGGCTGGTGACAAAGATGACAGGGGCGCTGACGGATTTTTGCAGCTTTGCACAAAGGGAAAATCCATCCTGGCCGGGCAGGCCGATATCCAAGAGGATCAGGTCGGGGCAGTATCGTCCGGCCTGATCCGGAATATCTGTAAAATCGGAGATAGTAAGGGTATCATAGCCTTCGTATTGCAGCAGGAGCGCCAATTCGTCCTGGATGGCGGGATCGTCTTCGATAATCATGATTTTTTGCACGGTATGTTCCATTGCGGTATCTCCTGTATATTTCTGTCATGTTTAGGTACGGCAGTTTAGGCCCGGCGTTAGGAACTGCGCTTTTTATGCATGGACAGCAGTTTGTCCAGATAGACAGATTTAAACTGTTTGCTTGCCATCGCCTGTTTCAGTGGCGGCAGCTTTAGTATCGTTCCGAATACCGCAGCCATCGCCCGGTGATTTGCAAAAGCCTGGTTGTCAAATATCAGATTTTGCAAAGTACCTTTTTCAATTGCCTGCAGGACGAACCGGTGCGTGCTGTTGACCGGTGTAATAATCTGGATGGGACGCCGTTTTAAATGGATCGCTCCGGTAGGACAGTTTCTTGCGCATACGCCGCAGCCGAGGCAGATCTCTGTATGAATGACAGGCTGTTTTTTTGCTTTGCTGCCGGTATCCGGTGCAGCATCTTCCATCGTAATCGCCAAAACCGGGCAGACGTTGGCGCATTTTCCGCATCCGATACAAGTATCTTCTGTTATTTCCGGAAGATAATTCGTAGTCGCTACCGGCTGCATCGGGCTGAAATGCCTTGCTGCCTGCAGCGCTTCACAGCAGCAGCCGCAGCAGTTGCAGATAAATGCCGGGTGTTCTCTGACATTTTCGCCGATCTGTACCAGATTGCTTGCATAGGATCGTTCCAGCGCATCTTTGGCTTCTTCCTTTGAAATTAGCCTGGCATATCCGCCGTGTTCGGAAAGGGAGCGGGCGACGTTGTCAAAAGTCAGGCATACATCCCAGGGGGCGCCGATTTCGCACGGATGCCCGGCATGGTACATTTTATGCCTGCAATAGCAGGTGCCAAGGCCGATGTATTCCGCTTCTTCTACAATATGCGTGGCGCGCTCATAGTCCAGGATATGGTTTGTCTGACGGTTCGTCAGCACCGGTTCTTGTACAAATACACGTCCGAGCCTTGTTTCTGTTACGAAAAACAGGTCTTTGATAAAATCTTCTTCTACATTCATGTATTGGTAATAGAGCGTACCCAAATATTTCTGGTCAATGTCTCCGCGGGTGCGCATCAGGGCAAATTCGATGAATCCGGCCATCGGGGGCGGCATTACAAATTGACGCTGTCCATGGTATTCAGAGTCAACGAGCAGCGCTTTATTGCAAAGATGGTCTAACAATTTTTCTGCTTTTGCCTCAGTCGTCCCCCATATTTTTGCCGCTTTTTTCAGTGTGAACGGACGGACTGGAAGCAGCGCGGCCCATTTTGCTTCTTTTTCGGTGTACAATACCTGCAGGATTTTCGTAAGTGTTTCTGTCGGCGGCGCTCCCTGGGTAAACCAGTTGATCCTCTCTTCCAGATTTTTATAAGCGTCTCTTGTTGTCAAATGTCCCATTTTTGCATACCTCCTGTTGTTTGCGGTCAGGAACTGTAACGTGAATGTTTCTGATGGGTTTGCATGTGAATTGGTTTGGTGGTCCTTTTGGTAGTATAACACAGATCTGCTGGATTATGGATTTTATTTGGAAAATATTAAAAAGAAAAATCCTGCATAACTATCCGTTTTCAGGCAACACTATTTTCAAAACAAATCAAGAAGGTGGATGGTGTCAAATGAAAAGGAATAGAATGCGAAGATTTTTCCAACAAAAACAGTATGCGATCGCTTCTCTCGTATTATTTGCAGCGATTGCAGCCATGACCGGTGTCTATGTATCTAACCGGATCACAAGTGAACGCCAGGAGCAGGAGCTGGCGCAGAAACAAAAGGAACTGGCGGACGCTGCCTTGCAGGATCAGCAGCAGTCAGCTGATTTTGACGGCGGTATGGACCAGTTTGTCAATCCGTCGAAGCTTCCGGATACGAAGGAAGATGTCCAGAGTGTTACTTCTATTATAAAGCCGGAGAAAAAGACGCAGGACAGCCAGACGCAGACGGACGACAATGCCGGGACTGCGGCAGATACAGGGCAGGGACAGCAGAGTAACAGCCAACAGCAGAGTAACAGCCAGAATGGCACAGCTGAAACGGCAGAAGAAAAAAAGCCGGCTGGCGCGCAGAAGCAGCCGGAACAGCAGGAGAAGAAAAAGGATCAGGCGGTACAGGCAAAGGCGGCAGTCTCCCTGAATTTTTCCCCGGATTCTGATTTAAGCTGGCCGCTGGAAGGGGATGTGATTTTAAATTACAGCATGGACCAGACTGTCTATTTTGCAACGCTGGACCAGTATAAATATAACCCTGCGCTGATTATCGCCGGAAAAGTGAATGACCCGGTGAATGCGGCTGCTACAGGCAAGATTACGGATATTTCAGCAAACGAAGAGACGGGCGTGACCGTTACGATGGATCTCGGGAATGGTTATCAGGCTGTTTACGGGCAGCTAAAGGAAGTGCTGTATAAGGAAGGCGCGACAGTGGAGGCTGGAAATGCGATCGGGTATATTGCGGAGCCGACGAAGTATTATTCGGTAGAAGGCAGCAATCTGTATTTTGAGCTGCAAAAAGATAACGAGCCGGTCAACCCGATGGAATTTATGCAGTAAATATACAGAAAAATCGTTGGCACAGCCGGAGAAAAAGCATATAATGTTAATGTAACGGCCAATCCTTACAGGAGTGAACCAATACGAGCAGAGGATGCCGGCGAAAGTACGATGCAGCGCAGCGGTTTTGGAAGCTTCCGGTGTGGTGCAGATATGAGTAGGATACGTGATGTGCCAGCCAGCGTCAGATGCAGCTATCGGATTTTGGGCCGCATGCAGGCAGATCCTGACGGGGACCGGGCGGGCCTGGCGGGGTACACAGATTGGTCGATTGCATAGACGTGGAATCAGGGGTCTTTTGCGCATGGTATTGGCGCAGGAGGCTCCTTACATATGTTTGGAGAGAGGAATGAAAACCAGGAATTACACTTATATGGTAGAGTGCAGGGACGGGAAGCTGTATACGGGATGGACAAACTGTATTGAAGAAAGGCTGCAGGCGCACAACAGCGGCAAAGGCGCGAGGTTTACAAGAGGGCGGGGACCGGTAAAGCTGCGTTATCTGGAAATACTGGAGACAAAATCTGAGGCATTGAAGCGGGAAGCTGCCATTAAAAAATACAGCCGAAGAAAAAAACTGGAATTAATCGAAGGCAGCAATCTGGAAAAAATATTGGAAGAAAATGAGATACGAATTGACTTTTTCCCTATTGTTTGCTATGATGGAACACGTTGCAGTCAACAAACAGAAGGAGCAAACATGAAATTTGATGAATTAGAATTATTTCCGGCAATTATGCGCGGAATTAAAGAAATGGGATTTGAAGAGGCGACACCGATCCAGAGCAAAGCGATTCCGGTCCTGATGGAAGGGAAAGACGTGATCGGCCAGGCACAGACTGGAACGGGCAAGACAGCCGCATTCGGTATTCCTGTTTTGCAGAAGGTTGACCCATCGAATAAAAAGACGCAGGCAGTTATTTTATCACCGACCAGGGAGCTGGCAATCCAGGTAGCGGATGAACTGCGTAAGCTGAGTAAATATATGCATGGAATTAAAGTGCTGCCGGTCTACGGCGGACAGGAAATTACCAAACAGATCCGTTCCCTCAAAGGCGGCTGCCAGATTATCGTAGGCACGCCGGGCCGTATCATGGACCATCTGCGCCGCAAGACGATCCGGTGCGAAGAAGTCAGCACCATCATTCTGGACGAAGCGGATGAAATGCTGGACATGGGCTTTCGGGAAGATATCGAAACGATCCTGGAATATATTCCGAACGGGCATCAGACCGTGCTTTTCTCAGCGACCATGCCCAAGCCGATCCTGGAGATTACAAGAAAATACCAGCATGACGCGGTAACGATCAAGATTGTAAAAAAAGAGTTGACCGTTCCAAGCATTGAGCAGTATTACTATGATGCGAAAAGACGGGATAAGGTCGATATGCTGACCAGGCTTTTGGACTATTATAATCCGAAGCTGTCATTGATTTTCTGCAATACGAAGCGGTGCGTGGATGAGCTAACCAAAGAGCTGTCAGACCGGGGTTATTTTGCAGAGGGACTGCACGGGGATATGAAGCAGGCGCAGCGCGACCGGGTCATGAAGAATTTCCGAACAGGCAAAACAGAGATCCTGATCGCGACAGATGTTGCAGCCAGAGGGATCGATGTAGATGATGTGGAAGCAGTATTTAACTATGACCTTCCGCAGGACGATGAATATTACGTACACCGGATCGGCCGGACCGGGCGTGCAGGGCGCACCGGTATGGCGTTTACTTTCGTAAAAGGAAAAGAAGTCTATAAGCTGAAAGAAATAGAACGTTACTGCAAGACCAAAATACTGGCACGCAAGCTGCCGTCCATGGATGACGTGACCGTCATTAAGACAGAAAAGATTATGGAGCAGCTGGAACAGATTATGGAAGAAAACGATTTGTCCCGGATGCTGGATCTGATTGAAGATAAGATCAATGAGGCAGATTATACTGCGATGGATATTGCGGCAGCGTTTTTAAGGCAGGCGCTGTACGGCTATGAAGATAACAGCCGTTCCAATGATGATTTATTTGATTTCGGAGATACAGGCGCGGAAGAAGGCATGGTAAGGCTGTTTATTAATATCGGAAAGAACCAGAGAGTCCGTCCGGGAGACATTCTGGGGGCAATTGCCGGAGAAGCAGGCATTTCCGGGGATCTTGTCGGCGCGATTGATATGTATGACAAATACACGTTTGTAGAAGTGCCGCGGGAGTATGGGAAGGAAGTGCTTAAGGCGATGTCAAAGGCCAAGATTAAAGGGAAATCGATTAACATTGAGCCTGCGAATCAGAAATAGAAAATAGCTGATAGGCTTTGCAGCCTGATTATGCTATACTAAATATGCTCAATCATAACGGTTTCATAAATCGGGAGGTGAGAAATATGCCAATTACTTTAGAGGTTGCCAAAGATGTGATTGAACAATTTCAGAAGGTTCAGAAACATATGCTGGTTGCAAAAAAAGAAAATGCAACGGAAACATATGAAAGCTTAAAGGAAGATTATTTATCATTGAAGGCAATATTAAATGTTGCAGGCGTTAATCTTACTGACATTGACAGGATTAAAGAATAGATAATACGGGCCAAAGATGCATAAAACCAGGGTGCTTTGAAAATTAATTTGTATTTTTTTAAGTACAGAAAAAACTGTAAAAATTTCAAAAAGATATTGTAATAAATAAAAAAAAAGAGTATAATGATAACGCAACGATAAAAAATGCCCACTTTGGGTAAAAAATGTGAGGAGGATGATGATGAAGAAGAATCTCATTAAAAAAGTATTTGCGGTTTCGTTGTCAATCGCTATGGCTTGCTCATTATTACCGGCAGCCAATCCAGTGACTGCATCCGCAGCAGCGCCGTATGTTTCTTTAAAGACTACTTTTAAGACATTAAAAGTAGGCAAGAGTTATAAAATGACTCTGAAGAACAATACAGTGAGCTGGAAAATCAAAAAGGTAGAAACTACCGACAAGACCATTGCTACCGTTTATGGCAAGACCACAAGCTCAGTAATGATCAAGGGCAAGAGCGAAGGAAGAGCAACTGTAAGAGTAAAGCTTAAGACATCCAAGAGAAAGAAAAACAACACAAAGACTCTGAGATGCCGTGTAAAGGTAGTAACAAGCACACCTTCAACAGTTGATCCGACAACGCCAGCACAGACAGACGCAACTGTAACTACACAGCAGGAATTAACAGATGCATTAGCTAACACAAGCATCACAAAGATTACAATTAAGCCGGCAGGCGCTGTAAACTTTACAATTCCTAGCGGAACATATTCCAACGTTGACCTGATCGTTGATGCTCCACAGTCTGACATTACAAACAGCGCAACATTTAAGAGCATCACAGTTGAAAACATCAAACCTGAAACATGGACAGAAAACGGTGTAGGCAATGCATTTACATGGAATGCTTTAAACGGCAGATTTGTTGTCAACAAAGGCGCTTCTGTAAGAGCAGTCAGCATTTCTAAACCAAATGCAAAAGTAGCTATCCATGTTGAGGAAGGTACTATTGCAACAATTAACGTTACTGCAAAAGTTGAAATTTCACTTACTGGCAAACTGGCAGAAGGCGCAGCGCCAATCGCTATTTCTTTCTCTGGTGCAGCAACAGATGCGAAATTAACAACAGCAGTTAAGGTTGCAGTTAAAACATTGGCTAAGATCGCAGCAATCTTTGAAAAGGGCGCTGAAGACAGTACAATTAAGCTTGATGCAGCTAATATCTCTGTAGATATTACAAACAATACTACTAAGGCTATTGAAGTTACAAAGAACAACAATACAAAGCAGTCTGTTTCTGCTGGCCATAAGGGTACTGTTACTGCTGTAGCAACAACTACAACACCTGGTGGTTCTACATCAGGCGGTAGTTCTTCAAGTGGAACATATAAGCCGGCTACAAAGAATTATGTTGTTACAGACAGTGCTATTGAGGTTAAAGTAAGTGCAGTACCTGTATCAAAGGGAAGTCTTACTACAACCGGAAATGCACTTATGTTTAAAGTTGATATTTCTAAGGTTAAAGCTGCAGTGACTACTACATCAGCTCTCGAATTTAATGCAGTTGTGGCAAACGATACTTGGAGAGCATCTTTAGGCGGAACTGGCTGGAAGAAGATGAATGATAAGGATAAAGATACTTTCGAGAAAAAATTTGAAGCATCTTTAGAAAATATTCCTTCAGGAACATATGATCTTCAGCTTCAATTTAGGGTTGCAGAAACTAACACAGAAGCAGCAAGTGTAGCATCAACTGGTAAAGTTACTATTATAGTAAGTGAGAATGGAGTTACACAACAAGGAGATTTTAAGTGGGATAACTAAGTTGTAAGTTATTTCTGTTAGAAAATGACACAGGCATTGTTATAAGATGCTTGTGTCATTTTTATTGTAGAACAATATCCCAAATGTATAATATATGCGTAAACGGTAAATAGTGAGTACTGTGCAAAAAAGAAAAATCTTGACTATAATGGCTTTTAATATAAAAGATTATTTTCAAAGTCATGTTCAGTTATGATAGCGGCTGTGAAAAATAGTGTTATTTTTTACAGCAGGGATACAGGACTTTGAAAACTCTTGTTAGTTTTAGAAGTGAGGTATACAGTAAGATGCCAGATTTTAAGCATGATGTAACCACAAAACGCTGGGCTGGACTCATAAAGGAACGGTGAACAGCGGCATGATCATTAGGTACTTAGAAATGATTTTTTGCGCAGAAAGGCAAAATTTTGACTCCGGGCAACAGAATTGACATTGTGTTGCGTTTTTTGGCTTCCCGATAGATCTTGATTGGCCAGGGGATGTGGCTATCCGGACGACTCTGCGGGCTGTGGGCAGGCTTTTGAACACCTGCATTTGCGTTTCATGTAAAGCCGGCGTTCGCATAGCCAATCAAAAACGCAACACAAAGTCAAAAAAGTTTCTTTTCCGGTTCAACCAGGTTAGAGTACATGATAGTTTCATGTTAGATGGAAAGGTATTTTTGGGCAGCAGCTATATTTCGATGAAACTCTGGGCTGATCCTGACATTAAATGTTCCCTTTTATGGCTGTTTAGGCTCCACACTTCTTTCCTTGCAATCTTCCAAGTATTCATCAATCACATTTTGGAAATCCTGCTCTAATTCCTGTACAGAATCACCTTCATAAGATAACAAAGACTTTATTCCAACTACCTTTTCAAAAAGGCAGTTATCTTCTTTAGAATATTCCACTGTACCATTGTAATTCTTATATGACAACAAATTACTCATAACAATCCATCCTTTCTTAACTTCTCCATCACGCACCATTGCTGCATACAACAACAGATCTGCCCTCCCCATTGACCCTGGCTGCTGTGCCGTCCACATGCATCACTGGCTCGTGCGCGTTAAGCAATGCTTTGAACAGGCTGTCCTGATCCTTTTTGCTTTTTAATGAAAATTCACGGCATAGTCCGCTTATCATCCCAACGCTTGGCGAAAGCGCCCGTCTGTAACGTCACAGACGAACTGTGCCGTTTTCTCCAGGAACATATTGCATCTGCTGTTCAGTAGGAAAAGCACGGATTTCATCGATTCATCATAATTTACGTCATCCGTTACCCTTGCAGGGAATGCGGAATGCACGTTGTAAGCCTGCCAATAACCAGACTATCAGGTTTTGTAAAGCCCGCAGAGTCGTCCGGTTAGCCACATCCCCTGGCCAATCAAGATCTATATTCCCGTCTATTATCTGCTCTCCAATCCAGATACTCCCGCTGTCAATCATAAGCTGCTTCCATTGATATTTATTTCCGCAAAATCAATCTCAAAATCCTCAAATATCCCAATTTTTATTTTATCCGCAAACGTACATTCCCCAACAGTTTCCTGCTCAAAATTGTACGCCATAATACGATCCTGAAGGTAATCCACAATCCAGTATTCCCGCACTCCTCCCATGTTATATTTGATCATTTTTTTGATATAATCCCTTGGCCTGCTGCTCGGGGATACAATCTCAATAATCCAGTCCGGAGCGCCATAACATCCTTTTTCATCCAGCTTAGAAGTATCGCAAATGATGGACAGATCCGGTTCAAAATAGGTTTTATCGTCATCCGGATTTAAAAATACAGCAAAAGGAGCCGCTAATACCTCACATTTTCCATCTTTACTGTCAATATAATTTGCTATTGCCTGATGTAATTTCCGGCTAATTTTTTGGTGTGTAAAACTCGGCGGAGCCATATAAAAAATCTGGCCGTCAATCAATTCTGCACGTTTACCATCTGGAAGGTTATAAATATCTTTCATCGAATAGCCGTTATTTCCAAAATTAAAAAGTTTTCCATCATCCATTTAGCTACGCTCCTTTATTCATATTTATATATTACTTTCACAAAGTTTCCTTTTCTTTTTGTATAGCCTTTTTTTACTATTGATCCATTCCTGGCGTATTTTTTCAACATCATCATATGTCCTTGTTTCAGTAAAGACATTTTGCAGTGCTTTACTTATAGAATTGGGGACAGCAGTATGTCTGCAAATGCTTTTTCTGCTCTTGCTCGGTTTTGCCGGCAAATTCCCGTCACAGGCTGCTGATCATGCCTTTGGATATATTCAGTTTTTACCTCAATTATTCTAAATTTATTTCTGAAAAGTCAATCTCAAAATCATCATATATCCCAGCTTTTATCTTGTCAGAAAAAGAATACTCTTCAATTGTATCATGCTCAAAATTGTAGACCGTAATTCGATGTTTTATAGGATCGACAATCCAATATTCTCTAACGCCTGCTGTGCCATATTTCAATAACTTCTTATTATAATCCATCGCACGGCTGGAAGGTGAAACAATCTCTATGATCCAGTCCGGCGCACCCTTGCATCCTTCGTCTGTAAGTTTATTTGTATCACAGATCACAGATATATCAGGCTCAAGATAAATATCATTATTCGCATTCAAAAATACAGCAAATGGAGCCGGATAAACTTCACAGTCTCCATTCTTGCTTTGAATATAATTAAAGATGCTATTTGATAATGTCATAACAAATTTTTGATGGACTCTGCCAGGTGTTGCCATCATATATAATTCGCCGTCGATTAGTTCCGCCCTTTGTCCGTACGACAAATTATAAATATCTTCAATTGTATAATAATCTAATTGTTTTGTTAGTGCTGCATGCATTCAATCACCACCTATTCTTTAATTTTTTGATTATATCATTTTTGTGCTAGATTGTATAGGAAATAACCCGAAAATTTTCTATGGGTAAAAAAATTGAGTTCACAGGAGGCTTGCAATAAATAAACCGATGGTATAGACTAATTGCATAAAGCAGCAAAATAAGTTACAGAGATCTGAAACAAACATGAAAACTGCATATAAAGGGGATGTATAAGATGGGACTTGTAATATCTATTGGA
Source organism: uncultured Eubacterium sp. (assembly GCA_947564835.1). Lineage (GTDB taxonomy): Bacteria > Bacillota > Clostridia > Lachnospirales > Lachnospiraceae > Eubacterium_J. The sequence continues at coordinate 14,742 of CANOET010000007.1, forward strand.
GCGCAGGATTTCACGTATATCCGGGAAAACAGGTGTTTTTATATTGACAAAACCGGATTTATCAAGGAATGGTGGGAAAACGGCGATGTAGTTACACTGATTACACGGCCGCGCCGTTTTGGAAAAACATTGAATTTGAGCATGACAGAAGCGTTTTTTTCAAACCAGTATCCAGACAAAGGAAAATTATTTGAAGGACTGTCTATCTGGAAGGAAGAAAAATACCGCAAGCTTTGTGCTGGTTATCCCGTGATTTTTTTCAGTTTTGCCGGAATCAAGGGAGATACTTATGAAACAGCCAGGGAAAGCCTGATTCAAATGATATTGGATCTTTATGCAAAATACAGTTTCCTTCTTTCGGGGACTGCTTTGAACAGCCAGGAAAGAAAATATTTTGACTATATCCGGCCCGATATGTCAGATGCAGTTGCAGCGATGTCGATTCACAGGCTTGCACTTTGCATGTACCGGTATTATGGTAAAAAGGTTCTTATTTTTTTGGATGAATATGATACTCCTTTGCAGGAATCTTACGTATATGGGTATTGGGAAAAATTAGTTTTGTTTATCAGGAGTCTATTAAATTATACATTTAAGACAAATATGTATCTGGAGCGGGGGCTTTTGACTGGTATTACCAGAATCAGCAAGGAATCTATTTTTTCGGATATCAGCAATCTGGAAGTAGTTATGACTACTTCTGAAAAATATGCGGCAGCATTTGGCTTTACAGAAGAAGAGGTAGCCAGGGCGTTGGATCAGTATGGAATGTCGGAACATCTGGATCAGGTTAGGGTGTGGTATAACGGCTTTCATTTTGGCAGCCGAAAGGTCATTTACAATCCCTGGTCGATTACAAAATATCTGGATACGAAAAGGTTTCGTCCTTACTGGATGAATACCAGCTCCAATAAATTGGCTGGAAGGCTGATCCGGGAAGGCAATGCGGATGTAAAAATTGCAATGGAAGATTTGTTAGCCGGACATAAAATGATGGCTGCATTAGATGAAGAAATCGTGTTTGAGCAGCTGGAAGAAAGCAATGAATCCATCTGGAGCCTGCTGTTGGCATCTGGTTATCTGAAAGTGGACAATGTGATAACTACAGGAGATGAAGAATTGCTGTACGAGTTGTCTTTGACAAATCTGGAAGTGAGAAAGGAATTTCGGAAAATGATTCTCAGATGGTTTCAAAATCCTGTAACCCGTTATAATGACTTTATCAAAGCGTTGCTGGAGAATGATGTGGATTATATGAATGAGTATATGAACCAGATTGCACTGCAGACATTCAGTAGTTTTGACACGGGGAAAAAACCTTCGGATCAATCGGAACCGCAACGCTTTTACCATGGGTTTGTCCTGGGGCTGATGGCGGATTTGTCCGGGCAGTATCAGATTACTTCTAACAGAGAGAGCGGCCTGGGACGGTATGATGTGATTATGCAGCCGCTGGATCAGGGCCGAAAAGCAGTTATTATGGAATTTAAAGTGTTCCATCCGGCCAAGGAAAAGGATCTTACTGAAACGGTGAATCATGCGTTAAAGCAGATTGAGGATAAAAAATATGATATCGAATTGATTGCGAAAGGGGTATTGAAAGAGGATATCCGCCATTATGGGTTTGCTTTTGCGGGGAAAACAGTGTTAATTGCAAGTTCCTGACTGTGCGATGCAGTACGGTGTGTTTTTGTATTTTTGATTTGACAATCTGCCCAAAACACTATATAATAGAACACGGACAGCCGGGGCGCTAGCGGTGCCCTGTACCAGCAATCCGCTATAGCTGGGGTGATATCCTGCCTCGGGTCTTTAGGTTTTAAAGCAGCCCCTGGTAAGTGGCGTTGACGTCTGGGTCTTACGCAACAGGAACTTGTGAACCGTGTCAGGTCAGGAATGGAGCAGCACTAAGCAAGACCTCTTGTGTGCCGTAAGGGTGCCTGGGCCGAGCTAACTGCCAGGGTAACGTTTAGGGCCGGGATTCAAAGCAGGATGTCCATAAAAATGGAAACAGGACGTATGTGATCAGTCTGGTATCGTTATTTTACCGGTATGGATACAGAAAAGCGCGCGGGATAAAAGCCTGCGTTTTTTTGTTATAGTTTTGCGGCGGATTTTAGAGTGCATTTTACGGCAGCTTTCGGACAGTTTTAGAATCTGCATAGAAATAGAAGAGGAAGGGAAAAGGGAAAGATGATTCAGGCTATTATTTTTGATATGGACGGGCTGATGATTGATACTGAAAAATTATTGCTGCGGTATTGGCTGGAGGCAGCGCATCATTATGGTTATGATATGAAGCGGGAACATGCGCTTGGAATCCGCAGCCTGGCTGCAAAATATGCGGTACCAAAGCTAAAGGCGCAGCTGGGAGAAGATTTTGATTACCAGAAGGTCAGGGCTTTGCGTCTGAGGATGATGAATGAGCATATTGAGACTTATGGGCTGGAAGAAAAGCCAGGGCTGGGGGAGCTGCTGGAGTATTTGAAGGAACATCATTATAAGACGGCAGTTGCGACGGCTACGGATCCGGAACGTACAAAACGTTATCTCGGCTCGCTGAACCGGTTGACCTATTTTGATCAAATTGTCTGTGCGTCTATGGTTGAAAGCGGGAAGCCTGCGCCGGATATTTATCTGGAAGCGGCTGCGCGCCTGGGGACAGAACCTTGCGAATGCATGGCGCTTGAGGATTCTCCGAATGGGATCATGGCTGCATACCGGGCTGGAATGCGTCCGGTGATGGTGCCGGATTTGACCGGGCCGGATGCAGATACAGAGAAATTGGTGTATCGGTGTGTGAAAGATTTATCGGAGGTGATTCCGGTGCTGGAAGAATGCGGGAAATGCTGACAAATGAAGATCTGACAGATAGTAAGATGTTTTTGGAGAATAGAAGAGCTGCTCAAATGGGATTGGCGGATGAAGGAGGCAGATGAGATCAAATATGGAAGCAAAGGAAGTTCTGAAAAAAGTGCAGGCAGGAAAAATGTCTGTGGAAGATGCAGAGCTGTTTTTCCGCAGGCAGCCGTTTGAAGAAATGGGCTATGCGAAGCTGGATACGCACAGAAAAATACGTTCCGGATTTGCGGAAGTTATTTTTTGCAGCGGCAAGGCAGACGAACATCTGCTCAAGATTTTCGGCAGGCTGTATGAACAGGATCAGGAGGTGTTTGGGACAAGGGCGTCGCAGGCGCAGGCTGAGATGATTCAAAAACATTACCCGCAAGCGGTTTATGATCCGGTATCCAGGATTATCAAAATAGAAAAGGAAGGCAAGCTGCGCCAGGGGAAGGCGGCAGTCTGCACGGCAGGTACGGCGGATATTCCGGTTGCGGAAGAAGCTGCCCAGACGGCGGAATATTTCGGTACGGCGGTGGAGCGTATTTATGATGTAGGTGTCAGCGGCATTCACCGGCTGCTTGCCAAAATGGATACGATCCAGCAGGCAAATTGTGTTGTGGCGGTCGCGGGAATGGAGGGGGCCTTGGCAAGCGTTCTGGGGGGATTTGTGGACAAACCGGTGATTGCGGTTCCGACCTCGGTCGGGTACGGCGCATCTATGAATGGCTTGTCGGCATTGCTGACAATGATTAATTCGTGTGCGAACGGGATTGCAGTTGTGAATATTGATAACGGATACGGGGCCGGATATCTGGCGGCGCAGATTAACCGGCTTGCCCTTGCGATCCCAAAGTAAAAAAGAGTCCTGTTTTCACAGAACTCTTTTTTTAAATTGGAGGTAGGATGTATTTATAGAAAGTACTGTACATCTGCACAGTACAATAAACGGAGAGCATGGGATTCGAACCCACGGTGCTTATGAGGCACACGGCTTTTCGAGAGCCGCACCTTAAACCGCTCGGACAACTCTCCGGATAAAAAAATAAAAAATAAATGCTGTATTAAGATTATACCATAATTTTCCATAAATACAAGAAAAAATCTCAAATAGATTGCGATATTTTTTATATATACAATTGACAAGCGTCAAAATCCATTGGATAATAGAAAATGATAAAAAATAAGGAGGAAATTTTTTACTATGAATCAGTCAAATGAGTTTAAGCCGTATATTCCTGCAGACAAGGTGCTGCCGGAAATTACACCTGTCTCGATTGTACTTGGCATTCTGCTTGCTGTGCTGTTTGGCGGGGCGAATGCGTACCTGGGGCTTCGGGTGGGTATGACCGTGTCGGCATCTATTCCGGCGGCCGTTATTTCGATGGGCGTCATCCGCGTGATTTTAAGGCGGGATTCTATTTTGGAAAATAATATTGTGCAGACAATCGGTTCTGCCGGTGAGTCGTTAGCTGCGGGGGCAATTTTTACATTGCCTGCATTATTTATGTGGGCGCAGGAGGGAGGCACACAGACGCCGTCCCTTGTTGAAATTGCGCTGATCGCATTTGTGGGCGGTGTGATCGGTATTTTATTTATGATCCCGCTGCGTACCGCGTTGATCGTACAGGAGCATGGCACGCTTCCGTATCCTGAAGGAAAGGCTTGTGCGGAAGTATTGATGGCAGGGGAAGAAGGCGGGGCGAGCGCTTCGACGGTATTTTTAGGCCTGGGTGTTTCCGCGGTTTATAAATTTATTGCAGACGGCCTATGTATTTTTCCGAGTGAGGTAGATTTTGAGATCAAAAGCTATAAAGGCTCCGGCATTGGAATGGACGTGCTTCCGGCGCTGCTCGGCGTGGGTTATATCTGCGGCGCGAAAGTCTCTTCCTATCTGCTGGCAGGCGGTACGCTGGGATGGTTTGTAATTATGCCGCTGATCGCGCTGTTCGGAGGAGACGCAGTCATTTATCCGGGAACTGATCCGGTCAGTACACTTGCGCCGTCCGATCTGTGGGGGACATATATCCGTTATATCGGCGCCGGAGCTGTGGCGGCAGGCGGTATTATGAGCCTGATCAAATCCCTGCCGCTGATTGTGCGTACATTCCGCCAGGCTGTGAAAGGCTTTGGGGCAAAAGCAGGCGTTTCTAACCGGACGACGCAGGATCTGCCGATGAATTTTGTATTTATCGGAATCGGCGTCCTGGCAATTTTTATGTGGCTGTGCCCGGTAATTCCGGTCAATTTGTTAGGAGCTGTCATTATCATTGTTTTCGGGTTCTTTTTTGCCACGGTATCTTCCCGTATGGTCGGGCTTGTCGGAAGCTCCAATAACCCGGTTTCCGGTATGGCGATTGCAACGCTTCTGATATCTACGATGGTTTTAAAGGCGACTGGTATGATCGGTATGACCGGTATGGTGGCGGCGATCAGCATCGGTTCGATTATCTGTATTATTGCGGCGATTGCAGGGGATACATCACAGGATTTGAAGACGGGATTTTTAGTTGGTTCTACACCGAGAAATCAGCAAATCGGGGAACTGATCGGTGTCGTTGCTTCTGCGATTACAATTGGAGGCGTTTTATATCTGCTCAATGCAGCGTGGCAATATGGTACGGAACAGCTTCCGGCTCCACAGGCAATGCTGATGAAGATGGTAGTAGAAGGCGTTATGAACGGCAACCTTCCATGGGCGCTTGTATTTTCCGGCGTATTTATTGCTATTGTAGTAGAGATTCTGGGTATTCCGGTGCTGCCGTTTGCGGTCGGCCTTTATCTGCCGATTCATCTGAGTACGCCGATGATCGTCGGCGGCCTGGTCAGGCTGTATTTTGAAAAGAAAAAGAACGAAACCGAAAGCGACCGCAAGCGCAAAGTAGAAAACGGCGTGCTGTACTCTTCCGGCCTGATCGCGGGCGAGGGGCTGGTCGGAATTATGCTGGCTGTGTTTGCAGTCATTAAGGTGAATGCTGAGAATAACCTTGGGGATGTCATAAACCTTTCCGAAAAAATCAACCTGGGGAACTGGGGCGGCTTGGTATTTTTTGCATTGCTGACGGCATCGCTTTATGCGGTTATGGTAAGAAAGAAAAAATAAAAGCTGCAAAAAGGGTGCGGCAAGGAATAGCAGTGTAAAGGATTGCGTATGAGTAAAAAGAAGCAGGAAAATTTTTTAGATTATGTTCCGAAAAGAAATCAATTGTATGCATGGGATCTGAACCAGAAGAAGCATGTTGAAGTAGCAGTTGTCAACCGCGGGCTGTTTAACCGGATGGCACAGATCCTGCTTGGCAAGCCTAAAGTCAGCAGAATTGAGCTGGATGACCTTGGAAGCTTTATCTGGCAGGAGATGGACGGTGTCAGGACGGTCTACGAGATCGGGTCGGCTGTAAAAGGGAGGTTCGGAAAGAAAGCGGAGCCATTATACGAGCGTTTGTGCGAGTATATCCGGATTCTGCATAACAACCGTTTTATTGTATATGAGAATAAGAAAAAATAAAGCAATAGTTTAGCGGGAGATCTGAACGGTTATCAGAAAGGAGAATTATGGGTGTATTATCAAATTTAGAACCGAAAGAAGTATTTGCGTATTTTGAAGAAATCAGCGCGATTCCGCGAGCTTCTTACCACGAAGAAAAAATCAGTAATTATTGTGTGGAATTTGCAAAAAAGCATGGGCTTTTCTATATCCAGGATGAACTGAAAAATGTAATTATTATGAAAGACGCCACGCCGGGCTATGAGCAGGAGGAACCGGTGATTATACAGGGCCACCTCGATATGGTATGCGAAAAAAAGCCGGACTGCGGGACGGATTTTGAGACAGACGGGATCAAGGTAATGATCGAAGGAGATTACCTGACCGCGGATGGGACGACACTTGGAGGAGATGACGGAATTGCAGTTGCCTATGCGCTTGCAATCCTTGCCTCAGATACCATTGCCCATCCAAAGCTGGAAGTGCTGTTTACCGTATCTGAAGAGGTCGGTATGGAAGGTGCGTCAGGGATTGACGTATCTATGCTGGAAGGCCGCAGGCTGCTGAATCTGGATTCCGAAGAAGAAGGATTTTTGCTGGCTGGCTGTGCAGGCGGGGCAAGAATCGAATGCAAGCTGCCGGTGAAGTGTACAGATGCGAAGGGCTGCGCCTTTGAAATTACCGTAGAAGGGTTAAACGGCGGGCATTCAGGAGTGGAAATCGATAAAGGCCGCGCGAATGCGAATCTGATTATGGGGCGCATTCTGACAGAGCTTGGAAAACATACAGACTATCATTTGGCTTCTGCAGAAGGCGGAAGAAAAGACAATGCGATCCCGAGAGAATGTAAAGCGCTGCTGTGTATTCCGCAGCAGGATATACAAAAAGTAACACAGGCGCTTGCAGATCTTGAGAAAAACCTGGCAAATGAATATGCTGTCACAGATGCGGCAATCAGGATCCGGACAGAACAGGAGAATGTTCCGCTGCCGTTGAAAATGCTGGACAGCGACAGCACGGAGCGGGCAGTGCTGCTGCTTTTGGCGCTGCCGAACGGAATCCAGACGATGAGCGCCGACGTCAAAGGGCTTGTGGAAACATCCTTAAATCTTGGCGTGTTAAAATTAGATACACAGGAGCTGTCCTTATGCTATGCGGTCCGCAGTTCTGTCAGCAGCGCAAAAGAGGCTTTGCTGGATAAAATGACCTGGCTGACAGAGGGGCTGGGCGGCGCTGCGGAACGCTCCGGCGATTATCCGGCGTGGGAATATAAGAGAGATTCCGCGTTCCGGGAAAAACTGGCGGCTGTATATGAAAGAATGTATGGCAAACCGCCGGTGATTCAGGCGATTCATGCAGGGCTGGAGTGCGGGCTGCTGGCTGGGAAGCTGCCGGGGCTGGATTGTATTTCGATCGGGCCGGATATGAAGGATGTGCATACGACGGAGGAAAAATTGAGTATTTCTTCTACGAAGCGGGTTTGGGAGTTTATTTTGGAGGTGCTTAAGGAGAAGTGAGGCGCTTCTGATGGTGTGTATTGGTTAGATGGGGGAGGTGGCTAGGCGGACGACTCTGCGGGCTGTGGCCCTCCTGTCTAAGTCTCCGTAAGCGCTGGATTTCACCTTCGCTAAAAGCGCCCCTTTAACGTCCTTCCAAGGTGTGTCTCCCGGCGCATCTCCTGGCCACAGCCCGCAGAGTCTGGTTATTGGCAGGCTTTACAATACTTGATGTTCTTGCTTATGATAATAATTTAAAACATTCAGAATAATTTCAGGGACAAACGCATACACATAAATATAAAAAATTGTAGGAGCATTTATGAAACAAGAGAGCGGTTTTCTAATTATGATCGGCATCTGTGCTATTGTGCTTTTAATCGGTGTATTGAAACAAAAGGCGGCTATTGTACTGAATCTGATTGTGCGTATTATTGTCGGGTGTGTAGCGATTATTTTATTTAATGATTTTTTGCAAAAACAGGGTATCCCGGTGGCTGCGGGTTTGAATCCCTTGAATCTTTTGACAATCGGAACCCTTGGTACGAGCGGTTTTGCGTTGATTTATGGTATTTTATTCTATACATCGTTGTAAATATTTCACAAACTTTATTTCAGTTTATGAAAAAGGGTAGACAAATACAGAAAAAGCTCGTATAATCCAACTTACAAAACAAATCTGACTGGTGTGGGCCGTCAGAATAAGCAAAGGGGGGATTTCCATTGGAAGTATTGTGAAGGCCAGCCTGCTCTGTTTGTTAGCAGCGGCAGCGTGGATGGATATACGTACGACGAAGATCAGTAACCGGCTGATCCTGTCCGGATGGACGTTAGGCTGTATCCGTAATCTTTTGGAATATGGCTGGAAGGGAAGTATTTATGTTCTGATACAGATTTCTATACCGGTTCTTGTATTTTATCTATTGTTTCTGATGCATGCGCTTGGCGCAGGCGATATCAAGTTGTTTTCCGTAATCGGCAGCTGCATTGGGTTAAACGGGTTTGTGAAGGTTGTTCTGTTTTCATTTGCTGCGGGGGCAGTCAGTTCTTTGCTGATTTTGATCCGCAATCGGAATTTTTATGAGCGTATTGCTTATTTTTTCTGTTACTTCAAAACAGCTCTGTTAACAAAATCCATTACAAAGTATTATTACGAATCTGACGAAAAGAAGAATTATATCCATTTTTCAATAGCAATATTGACGGGGTATTTCATGTATTTAGGGGGAATGTGATTGGCAAAAATAAAACTGGCAGTAGCCGGGGATAGTGTTTATGCGGCCCGGCTGACGGAGTGTATGCGTAAGAAGGCCCCGGATTATCTGGAGGTTGCGGGGTGCCAGGATGTAACAAAGCTGACGGAGTTTATGCTTCAGGTACAGCCGGATCTGTTATTGTATGAGCAGGGGGCTGCTGCGCAGGAGCAGATTCCGGAGGCAGTGGTACATATTCAGCTGACAGCGGAGCAGGATGCGGGGCAGAGCCGGATTTTTCGTTATCAGAAGGGGTCTGAGATACTGCGTCAGATTTTCCGTATTTATGAACAGAGTTCCAAAAAAAAACTGGTTTGCAGGTGCCATACGGCGGATTTGGAGATTACAGCGTTTTATGCGCCAGGCGGACATGAACTGCTGCTGCCGTTTTCCTTGTCTTATGCATCGCTTTGCGGAAAAGAGAAAAAGGTGCTGTATGTGAACTTGTCGGAGTTTTCAGGGATGGCGCCGCTTTTGGGAGAAAAATCCGGCAGTAATCTGAGTGATCTTGTTTATGGAATCCGGCAGAAGAAGGAACAGTTCTTACTCTGCCTGCAAAGTGTCCTGCATCAGACAGAATATTTTGATTATGTGCTGCCTCCGGAAAATCCGCAGGATTTGTATGAGGTCCGGGAAGAGGATCTGGCATGTCTGCTGACACAGCTGCAGGAACAGACAGAATATCAGAAGATTGTATGGAACTGCGGATCATTCAGCCAGTCTGCACAGCAGGTTATGGAGTGCTGCAGCAAGGTGTTTTGCATTGTAAAAGAAAATGCGTTTGGAAAATACCGCAAGCTGGAGCTGGAAGAATTTCTGAGAAAAGAAACGAGGCAGCGGCTGTGGGAAAAAGTGCAGTATTTGTGTCCGCAGGCTGCAAGCGGGGGATTTGTACAGGGGGGTTCTGTTTTGTCACAGCTGCAGAGCGGTGATTTTGCCAGGCAGGTGCAGGAACTGACACAGGATATATAATTTGGATGTGAAAGGAGAAATATGACCAGGGAGATGGAGCAGCTGCGGCAAAGGATTCTGACAAAGCTGGACCTGACGAGGGAGACAAAAGATGAAGAGCTGGAGGAGCTGATTTACAAGGAAGTAGGCGCTTACAGCAGATCACAGGGGCTGTCCATAACGCAGAGGGAACAGTTTGAAAAAGAAATCTATCATTCGTTAAGAAAGCTGGATGTGCTGCAGGAGTTGGTAGAAGATCCGTTTGTGACAGAAATTATGGTGAATGGGCCGGATCATATCTTTTTTGAGAAGGACGGGCGCGTTTGCCAGTGGGACAGGCAGTTTTATTCCAGGGAAAAATTGGAAGATGTCATTCAGCAGATTGTAGCGGCGGGGAATAAGCTTGTCAATGAGGCAAATCCGATCGTAGATACAAGGCTGCGGGATGGTTCGCGTGTAAATATTGTGCTGTCTCCGATCGCCATTGACGGTTCTGCAATTACGATCCGTAAATTTCCGGAGCAGCCTATGAGGATGAACCGGCTGGTACAGCTCGGTGCGGTTTCTGAGGAAGTGGTGGCATTTTTAAAACAGCTGGTGCAGGCTGGTTATAATCTGTTTCTCTCAGGAGGGACCGGGGCAGGGAAGACGACATTTTTGAATGCACTGTCAGAGTTTATTCCATCCGGGGAGCGTGTGATTACGATTGAAGATTCTGCGGAGCTGCAGATTCAGTCGGTGCCGAATCTGATCCGCCTGGAGACGCGCAATGCGAATATGGAAGGGGTGCGTGAGATTACCATCCGGGACCTGATCCGTACATCCTTACGTATGAGGCCGAATAGAATTATAGTCGGAGAATGCAGGGGCGCTGAAACACTGGATATGCTGCAGGCGATGAATACTGGGCATGACGGAAGCATCAGCACCGGACATGCCAATTCGAGCCAGGATATGCTGAAACGGCTTGAGACAATGGTGCTGATGGGGATGGATCTGCCGATCCCGGCGATCCGCGCGCAGATTGCATCCGGAATTAACATTTTGGTTCATCTTGGCAGGCTGCGGGATTGTTCCAGAAAGCTGTTGAACGTGGATGAGATCGACGGGATCAAAGACGGAGAGATCAGGACACATACGATTTACCGGTTTGTGGAAGCCACAGCACCCGGGCAGGAAGGAAAGGTAATTGGGACGTGGGAGAAGACAGGGGTATTGCAAAACACGGAAAAACTAAAAGAAGCAGGTCTGCTGTAAAACGGGACAAGAAACACGGCAGCCGTCAGGAACAGGCCAGGACTGACTATCAGGACTACCGGTTTTCCTGGAAAGAACGCCTGCGGATGGGGATGGAGTACCTGGCTTTGAGCGGCGGATTTGCTTATCTGTTTTATCGGTCGTGGGCAGTATTTGCTATGCTATGGGGGCTTTACCCAATTTACCGGAGACGGAAAAAACAGCAGATGGTCTGCAAACGCCAGGATTTGCTCTGCAGGCAGTTTAAGGACAGCATTCAATGTGCAGCATCGTCCATGGCGGCAGGCTATTCCATTGAAAATGCGTTCCGGGAGGCTTATGCGGAGATGCGGATGCAGTATGGGCCGGATGCACTGATTACCGGAGAGCTTCGGTATATCAACAGTTGCTTGTCTTTAAATGTCCCTTTGGAGCAGCTTTTGTATGATTTTGCCAACCGCAGCGGCCTGGAAGATGTACGCAGTTTTTGCGAGGTATTTACGTTTGCAAAACGCAGCGGCGGGGATTTTATTAAAATTATCCATATGACGGCGGACCGGATTTCGGAGAAAAATGAACTGATGGAGGCGATTCGTACGGAAATTGCAGGAAAGCGGATGGAACAAAAGCTGATGAACCTGATGCCGCTGTTTATTTTGTTATATGTGGATTTCAGCTTTGGAGGATATTTGGACGGATTGTATCATAATACATTCGGAGTTCTGGTTATGACGGTGTGTCTGCTTGTGTATGTAGGAGCATATCTGTTATCTGAAAAGATTATGGCAATTCAAATATAAAGTGACAGTCACAGGAAAGGAAATGTTATGGCGGGAAAAATCGTTTGCCTGTTTGTGACAACAGCCAGCCTGCTTGTTCTGCTCTGGCTGTATGCTGCAGAAAAACCAAAAAACTGGAAGGATGCAGCGAAGGTAATGGCTTTAGCCGGATTTTTAGGTATTATCATCTGTATCACGGAAGGGAACAGCCCAAAGATGATGAGAGACGGCAAATTGCCCAGAAATCAGGCAGGAGAAAAGGCGGAAAATCAGGAGCTGCAGTTGAATGTGGACGGCATTGTTCAGGATTATCCTTATCCGGTAGAAGTGGAGGCCAGAAAGCTGCAGGGAGAAGAACTGGACCAGTTATTTACGGACGCAGCAAAAGAGGCAGAACAGAAGTTTCTCGGAGAAAATGCATCTATGGACTGTATTAACCGCAAGGTATCCCTGCCTGGAACGCTACAAGACGGGCAGATCCGGGCAAAATGGGAGTTTGATCAAAAGGATGTGATAGACCAGGATGGGGAACTGCAGGACAAAAATGTGGACGATACCGGGGTATTAGTGATCGTGTCTGTCATCATGCATTATGAAGAGGACGCGAGGGAGCATTCATTCGGCTGTTATGTTTATCCGAAAAAACAGAGCCATATGGAACGTCTGCTGTCTGATCTGGCAGAGTATTTTGAACAGGAACAAGAAGACAGTAAGTATCAGGAATTTCTCAGGCTTCCGTCGGAATGGAACGGAAAGCGTCTGTGTTGGTCGCAAAAAACCGAACATACATATCAGATGATCCTTCTGCTTGGCCTGGCAGCTGCCGCAGTCGTCTATATTCAGGAAGAAATGAAAGAACAAAGAAAGGAACAGGCGCGCAGGGAACAGCTGCTGAAACAGTATCCGGATATGGTCAGTAAGATCTCACTGCTGCTGGGCGCCGGAATGACGTTAAGCAGTGCATGGGAGAGGATCGTACTGAATTATCAGCGGAAGCTGGAGCAGCATCATACGAAGCCGCAGGAGGTATATGAGCAGATGCTGTCAGCATACCGTGAAATGCAGGACGGAGTCGGAGAATTAAAGGTATATGAACGTTTTGGGGAACGCTGCAATACACCGCAGTACCGCAAATTCTCCATGCTGGTTATGCAGAACCTGCGGAAAGGCTCAACCGGATTAAGGCAGAGCCTGGAAAAAGAAGTAGCGGACGCATTTGCACTTCGCAAAAACCTGGCTAAAAAAGCCGGGGAGGAGGCAGGGACAAAGATTTTACTGCCAATGATGCTGATGCTTTGCATTGTCATGGTAATTATTTTGGTTCCGGCATTTTTAACGTTTCAGCTTTAAAATACAATTTAGAAAGGAAAGGGAAGAAAAATGAATCATATCAAAGAGTTTTGGATGGAAGAAGACGGTATCGGTGTTGTTGAGCTGATCTTAATACTGGTTGTGCTGATCGGGCTGGTGTTGATTTTCAAGGACAGCCTGCGCAGTCTGGTGGAAGAGATTTTTGAGACCATTACACAGGGCGCAAGCGATGTGTCTGCGACGGATTAAGACGGATGCTTAGCAGGAAAACGAAAAGAGAGGATGAATGCTGTCTGCTAATAGGCATGCGGACAGGCAGTATAACAGTATTTATGAGTCTTTTGCTGATGCTCATAGCATCATTATTGTTTACACTGCTGGAAGGGTCGCGGTATATGATGCTTGGAATGATGGCAGTCTTAAACAGCCAGAGTGTAACGGAATCTATGTTTGCGGAGTATCAGGCGCCTGCTTATCACAACTATCATTTATTTATCATGGACAGCGGATACGGCGCCGGGGAGCTGATGCTGTCAAAGGTGAATGCAAGGATGCAGGAATTGGGGCAGGAAAATCTCAATCCGGTTGTCAGCGGATTTGGCAGGCACAGTAATTTTCTTCAGATGAATGTGACAGACAGCAGTGTGGTCCGGTATGAACTTGCTACTGACCGGAATGCCGGACCGCTGCTGGAACAGATGTCGCAGCTTATGAAAAAAGAAGCAGCTGCAGATCTGGCGCAGCAGGCATATCAGAAGGTGACAGGAATACAGGAATCTGACAGCCAGGGAAAGAAGACGGATCAATATCTGGACGGGGCGCTGGATACCATGGAACAGGCGAAAGAAGCGGCAAAAGAAGCGGCAAAAGAAACAGCCGGGCAAGCAGCGAAAGCAGTTGATTTGACGGGAGGAACAAGCGGAATCAGACCGGCAGGTTCAGCCAAGATAAAGGCAAGGCATATGCGTAATGCTGCGGTTGCCGCAGAAGATTCGGCTGATCCGCCGGAGCAGGAAGTGGAAAATCCAATGGAGCAGGTCAAAAGCGCAAAAAGTTCCCCGTTGCTGGCGCAGATTTTATCAGGCAGCGGCGGGATATCTACAAAGCAGATTTCAAAAGAAGATGCGGTTGAGAGGCGGACGTTAAATACCGGTAATCAGGAAGGCTCTTCATCTGCCGGAATCCTGGATAAGGTGCTGATTATGCAGTATCTGAAAAAGTATACGGCAAGCTATCAGCATCCGGTAGCTGTCCCGCATGCGCTTGCCTATGAGCAGGAATATCTTTTGTGCGGCAAATATTCGGATGAGGATAATCTGGAAAAAGTAGCTGCCAGATTACTATTAGTCAGAGAAGGCATTAATTTTGCATATTTAATGACAGACAGCGCGAAAAAAGAGGAGGCATTTGCAATGGCATCAGCAATTGCTGTTGCAGCTGCAATTCCGGGAGCTGTAAAGGCAATCCAAATGGGGCTTTTGGCTTCCTGGGCATATGCGGAAAGCGTCGTGGAACTGCGGACGTTATTTTCCGGCGGAAAAATAGCTGCTGTAAAATCAGCGGGTAACTGGAATGTCAGTCTGTCGCAGATAGCGTCCGTGCTTTTCCAAACTTCTGTAAAGGCACGGGAAGTAAGCAATGGATTGGATTATGAAGACTATCTGCAGGCATTTTTAGCATTAGAAAGTCTTCCTAAGATCGGAAACCGTTTTGCAAATTTACTGGAAAAGAATATGCGCTTGTATGCAGGATATGAACAGGTGAAGCTGGACTGCATGATTACGGCGATGGAGGCCGAACATGCATATCATGCCAGGCAGGTGTTTTTAACATTTGTTACAGTAGGGCGGTTATCTAAGAATGGGTATGAGTATAGGAAAAAATACTACTTTTCCTATACCCGTACGGATGCAGGTTCACAAGGCGTCTTCTGACAGAGGACAGAAAGGGCAGGTGTATCGGGATGTCCCTCGGTTTTACAGATCAAAAATTCAGTCAATCTCTCTCATTCAGGCGAAAAAAAGCATGGGAATTTTCTTTTCCGAATGTGAAGCATGCAGGGATATCCCGATGCATCTGCCAAAGAGCAGTACTGACCATTGAAGCAGCAGTTGTGTTACCTTTTTTTGTGTGCTTTATGGTGTTTATTCTCTATTTCTTTAGGATCCTGCAGGTACAGGCCGGTGTTTCACAGGCACTGCAATATGCAGGCAGGCGTACTGCAGCGGAATATTGCAGCAGTACGGCGAAGGGCAGCGAAGCAGACCCGTTTTCTAAAGAGGAGGCAAGCGGGTGGGAATCAGACGGTGCAGGCTTATTAAAAGCAGAAGTATTTTTCCACAGACAGCTGGAAAAGCAAAAGTGCCCGACGCAGTATATCAGCTATGGGACTGCAGGAATCAGCCTGCTACAATCTGATTTTTCGGGAAACTATGTGGAACTAAAGGCAGTATACAGGATGAAGCTTCCCATTGCGTTATTTGGTAATATCCAATACTGGATTGCCCAGGAATCAAAATGCAGAAAATGGACAGGCTGGCAGACAGGGCAGGATCAGCAGGAAAATGATACATGGCTGTATTATACGGCACATGGAACCGTATACCACGCCAGCAGAAGCTGTACACATCTGGATCTTTCGATCCATGGCATTCCGTATGCACAGGTTGGAAGCAGCAGGAACAAAAGCGGGGGAAAGTACCATAAGTGCGAAAAGTGCGTGAAAGGGGCAGCAGGCCGGGCAATGGTCTATATTACAGATTACGGAGACCGCTGGCACAGCAGCCTTACGTGCAGCGGGTTAAAGCGAAGCATCTATATGATCCGTAAAACAAAAGCAACGGATAAACGGATGTGTAAAAAATGCGGAGGCTGACAGATCATGCAGGCACTATATTCACCGCTGATTATGCAAAGAACAAGAACAATTTCTGACCGGATGGGGCGCTGGCTACAGAAACGAAGAGGAGAAAACATCACATGATAGGTCAATTATCCGTACTTTTACTGCTGGGAGTCTGCAGTTATGAGGATCTCAAAAAGAAACAGATCTGTACAGCCTGGCTTGCAGTATTTGCGGCAGAAGGAATCATATATGGAATGGTTACCGGAAACAGGATGCCTGCAGAAACAGCACTGGCCCTGATTCCCGGATGCTGTGTATTGGTATTGTCTGTTTTTACGCGCGGTGAAATCGGTCAGGGGGACGGTTTGCTGCTGCTTACGATGGGATTTTTTCTGGATGCTTTCCATATCTGCATGATATTTCTGACAGCGCTTTTTTTGTCTGCAGTGTATGCTATGTTTTTGTACTATATAAGAAAGAAAAACCGCAGATATGAGATGGCTTTTATACCATTTTTACTGGCGGCGTATGTCTGGAGCCTGTGCAGGAGCATGTAACCGGAAAAAAACGGGAATGAGGGGTGGAATTATGGATATCATTTTCAACAATAAAAGAAAACGAAAAAGACATGTAAAAGCCAGTCTGACTGTGGAAGCATCTTTTCTGATTCCAATCATATTGTTTACGATGGTGGGAGGAATTAAGATTGGTTACAGCATGTTAAAAGAAACAAAGGACGTGATACAGATACAAGAAGAACTGGAAAAACTGAACCCGGTAGCAATTGTACGGACAAAGACACTGGTACAGGGACTGACAGACCGGTGAAAAATATGAAAGCAATGGGAGGGAAATAAGTGCCAAAAGCAGAATATATACGCAAAATCAATCAAAGCAGTCTTATGATCATACCAGAGAAGGAATACGAAACAGAAAAAGACAGTATAGAAATGTTCCGGTATCATTTGATTCCGGACTTTTTAAAAATGAAAGTGCAAAAGAAGAACACAAATGCGCAGTTTTGTTATGATATAACAAGTAAGCGATCTCTGCAGCAGTTGTTGGAATATAAATTACTGGATTATCTTTTGCTTTTAAAAATATTAAGTTCCTTTGATGATGCGTGTATGCAGACAGAAGAATTTATGATGACAGAAAATGATATTTTACTGGAGCCGGAATTTGTCTTTGCAGATCATAACCTGGAACAAATGAGCTATTGCTATGTACCGGGGCACCAGACAGACATATGCCAGCAGTTTAAAGCATTTATGGGGTATTTGCTGCAGCACCTGGATCATAAGGATGAACAGGCAGTTCAGCTTGCCTATTTTGTATATCAGCGTGTTGTAGAAGAGCAGACAGCGCTTCATTATGTGCTGCAGGATGACAGGTACCGCCAGTTTGAACATGAAGCGGCAGCAAGGCAGTTTGAACATGAAGCGGCAGCAAGGCAGTCTGAGCAAATGGTAGTTGCGAAGCAGTTTGAGCAGGACATGGATCTTAGGCAATTGAAGCAGAATGCAGATATAGAAAAGACTGTGTATGGGATGCAGGCGAAGAGGAGCTATCAACAGCCGGAAGAAAGCCATAGGGAGAATGGATGTCAGTGTTTGAAAGAAAGCTATATTGAGAATGGGTATCAGTGTTCGAAAGAAAGCTATACTGAGAATGGGTGTCAATGTTCGAAAGAAAGCTGTACGGAAAACAGGTGCCAGCAGCCGGAAGAGGATTACAATAAGCGTACATGTACAAATTCTTTAAAAATTATGGAAGAGCTTGATCGGCAGTCAATATATTATATGAAAGAACAGGAACCGATAACGGATATCTTTATGAAGCAGGACCAGACATCAGAGCATTTATGTAAACATCAGGCGCCGGAAAATCCGTGGTTAAAACAGGAAGCTTTACCGAAAGAAGATGATTTCCAGATCAAGTATCAGCCAGACAAGAAGCAGAAAAAAGAAAAGTTTGTCAGCAGAAAACAGGCAGAGCGGCAAGAACAGGCAGAGCGGCAAAAACAGACAGAGCGGCAAAAACAGGCAGAGTGGAAGAGACAGAATCAGCCTGCGGTGCCGGTTCAGGAATCAGATGTGGAATCAAAAATAGAGAAAAAAGAGACAATAAGAAAACAGGCAGCAGAAAAACTGAAAAATATGCTGCGCAGGAAAATATATACAGACCGCACCAGATTTCCACAAGAGGATACGGTATTTGAAGCAGATGCAGAAGAGGAGCCGCTGCCGCACAGCAACCCGACGGTATGTCTGATGCCGGAAGGTGCAGGTATTCAAAACCGTTTTGTCTATCAGGGACCGGACCGTTCCAGGGATTTTCATTGTATGAAAGGCAAAATGATTTTGGGCAGCGATGCGTCGGAAAGTGATATTTATATTCCGGTGCCTATGGTTTCCAGAGTGCATGCCAGGATCGAAGCTGATACACAGCGGACGGTTCTGGAGGATCTAAATTCTACAAACGGAACGCATGTAAACGGAGAACTGCTGCAGTTTCATGAACGGCGCATCCTTCAAAAAGGCGATATTATCAGTCTGGCCGGAGAATGTTACAGTTTTCATTGACAGCCGTGCCAGAACGTGATATGTTTTTCTCATCATGCAGATGAGAGTAGATCGCGGAATGGAAAGGTGAGTACAAGGACTTTGGAATATACGGAGTGGGATGGGACGCAGGATCAGCCGGAACAGGCACAAAGGCCGGTGGTCAATATAACTCTTGTGGTGATCAATGTGGCAGTTTGGTGTATCCTGGAGCTAATAGGGGATACACAGGATGCGGGTACCATTTTAAAATATGGGGGAATATATCCGGGGCTGTTTCTGGAAGGAGAATGGTACCGGCTGTTTACGGCAATGTTTCTTCATTTTGGCGCCGAGCATCTGGCAAATAATATGATACTTCTGGCAGCAGCAGGCGGCAGGCTGGAAGCGGCGGTCGGACCGGTTCGGTATCTGATCATTTATATAGGTTCCGGGCTGGCGGGCAATCTGCTGTCCTTTTACATCAGGCTGCAGACGGGTGATTATGCGGTCAGCGCAGGCGCTTCAGGAGCAGTTTTCGGGATGATTGGGGGCCTGGTCTGGGTAGCAGTCCGTAATAAAGGAAAATTCGAAGGACTTACGACAAAAGGGCTGCTGTTCATGATCGCTTTATGTATGTATTATGGTATTACAACTGCCGGAATTGATAACTGGGCGCATGCAGGCGGGGCTGTTGGAGGATTATTGTTATGTATCCTTTTATACCGCAAGTCACGCAGTACTTGAAAATGAGAGGTGGAGTATGAAAGTTAATATTTATTATGGTGGCAGGGGTGTTTTAGACGATCCGTCTTTGTATGTAATCAATAAAATGCAGCAGGTACTGGAAGAACTGCGTGTGACGGTAGAACGTTATAATATCTATGAGCAGAAAAACAGTATCGCAACACTTCCGCAGACAATCAAAGAAGCCGACGGAATTATTCTGGCAACAACTGTAGAGTGGCTTGGGATCGGCGGTTATATGCAGCAGTTTTTGGATGCCTGCTGGCTGTATGGAGATAAAGAAAAAATCAGCCAGACATATATGCAGCCGGTAGTGATGTCTACAGCGTATGGGGAACGCGAGGGTGAGCTTACGCTGGCAAATGCCTGGGAGATGCTTGGCGGCCTGCCGTGTGCCGGCCTGTGCGGATATGTGGCGGATCTGCTGACCTTTGAAATGAATCAGGATTATTCGGTCATTATTGAAAAGAAAGCAGAAAATCTGTACCGGACGATATCCCAGAAAATGAAAAGCCTGCCGAACAGTAACCAGGCAGTCACAAAAACAGTGCTCCGCACGCAGGATCTGGGGCTGACGCCGCAGGAAAGCGAACAATTATCTAAATATGTATCCGATGACACATATGTGAAGAAGCAAAAAGAAGATATCGAAGAACTTGCGAATAAGTTCAAGGGGCTATTGGATAAGGATAAGACTGAGGAAGAGGATGATGCCATTGCATATATTGAAGATTTGGAAGCACACTTCAAGCCGCAGGCAGAGTTTAAGGCAAAATATCTATTTATTATAGATGGGAAGAAAAAGCCGCTGACGATTGAAGTGGAGCAGGATCAGCTGAAATGCAGTTATGGTAAGCAGGACGGCGTGGATGTGTATGCAAAAATGACAGCAGAAGTAATTGAAAAAATTATTGCTGGTAAGATGACGTTTCAGAGGGCATTTATGACAGGAGAATTAACTGCAAAAGGCAATTTTAAAACGCTGCGTATGCTGGATGATATCTTTGATTTCGGATAGCAGAGAACGGAAAGGAACTGTCAGCAAATACGCTGTATGATTTGCCGGCAGCTCCTGCAGGAAGAGGTTTTTAATCGCTTTTATCCGCAGCGCGCAGACGGACTGTAAAAGTACATCCGTCCCCAGGACGGTTATCCAGACGGAGTGTACCGCCATGTGCTTCCACAATCTGTTTGGTAATTGGCAGGCCAAGGCCGGTGCCGTTTTCTTTGGAAGTCGTAAAAAGGTCGAACACTTTGTCTTCCAGCTCCAAAGGGATGCCGCCTCCGCAATCTGTGATCGTAATCTGTACGATAGAGTCATCGCTTTGCGTGCAGATTGTAATTCGTGCAGAGCCGGATTCAGCAGAATTTTTCAGCAGATTTAAAATAGCCTGTCTTAATTTGATACTGTCAGCTTGTATAAGAGGAAGATGTTTACATAATTGCAAATTCCACTGTGGATTTGGATAAGCATCTTTTACAAACCGGCAGATATTACTAAGAAGGGGATTTAAGTCAACAGGTTCTTTTTGCAGCTGGTCGGTGCTGCCGGCTTGGGAGAGATCTAATATCATATTTTTCAGATAAGTGATCTCGTGCCGGATATTGTCCCAGTAAGGTTCTGTATGTAAATTTGGGCATTTGGTATTCAGAAGCTGTGCAGAACTGTTAATGAGTGTAACTGTGTTTTTAATCTCATGAAAAATGTGTTGATAATCCAATGTATTCATAAAGAACCCCCTATATTTATCTTTTGTTAAATTTTAGCATTATTTGGATTTTTATTCAATGATAAATTTCATGTGGTTTTTCAAATATTTCAAATACGATTTAGAAAACAGGCTGTGACTACAGCCGGAAAGGAAAAGGAGAAACAAAATGAGAGATGAAAATTGTATTTTTTGCAGAATTATTGGAGGAGAAATCCCGTCCAGGGCAATTTATGAAGATGAAGATTTTAAAGTAATTCTGGATGCCAGCCCTGCTTCCAGAGGCCATGCGCTGATCCTGCCGAAAGAGCATTGTGCAAATATTTATGAGATCAGCGATGAATTGCTGGAAAAAGCTGCGAAACTGGCAAAAAAGCTGGCGGCTCATATGAAAGATGTGTTAAACTGCGACGGGCTGAATCTGCTGCAGAATAATGGGGAAGTAGCCGGGCAGACAGTATTTCATTTTCATATGCACCTGATTCCGCGTTATACGGGCATGAAGAACTCTGATCTGCTGAACTGGACACATGAGGAATTTACAGCTGAAGAGCAGGACGAAATTTGCAGAAAATTAAAAGTACATGCAGCAGAAACAGTACAATAAGAAGCAGTATAACAAGAAACAGTGTAATATTAAGAAACGATACAATATTTAAGAAACGATACAATATTTAAGAAACGATACAATATTTAAGAAACGATACAATATTTAAGAAACAATACAAGAAGAAATATAACAATCAGAGAAAGTACAACAAGAAACAGTACAAAAGCAAAATACGGACTTTGTATTTACAGCAAAGTCCGTAAGAATCGAAATATGGTTTATTTGGCTGTTTCTTCAATGAGTGTTACAATCTTATCTACAGAATTTATCATCGTACTTTTTTTCATGGCTGATATATACCGATCCCGGTTTTTATACGTTTCATGGATCATATTTAGCAGTTTCTCCGGCGTAATCACTTCCTCTTCAATGACAACACTAAACCCCTGTTTTTCAAAAGACTGTGCGTTTAAGATCTGGTCGCCGCGGCTGGCATTTGCTGACAGAGGAATCAGGATATTCGGTTTTTGGAGCGCCAGCAGTTCACAGATGGAATTTGCCCCCGCGCGGGAAATTACCAGGTCTGCAAGTGCAAAAATATCGCTCAGTTCGGCGCCGATATATTCATACTGTTTGTAACCTGCCGTCCGGTTTAAGGATTCTTCGATATTGCCTTTGCCGCACATATGTATAATCTGGTAGGTTTTCAGCAGTTCAGGCAGCAGTCCGCGGATCGTGTCGTTGATAAATTTAGAGCCGCTGCTGCCTCCGACAACAAAAAGAACCGGTTTTTCATTTGTGAAATGACAGTTTTTGCGGGCATTTTCTTTATTGCCGGACAATAGCTCGCTTCGGATCGGGGACCCGGTAAGCACCGCCTTATCTTCGGGCAGATATTTTAATGTTTCCGGAAAATTGCAGCATACTTTTGCGGCGTTCGGGATCGCCAGTTTATTAGCCAGCCCGGGCGTCAGATCGGATTCGTGGATAATAGACGGTATATGGCAGAATCTGGCGGCAAGAATGACAGGCACAGATACAAAACCGCCCTTGGAAAATACAAGATCCGGTTTTAGCTTACGCATCAGGCGGATGGACTGCCCAAGCCCTTTGATTACTTTAAGGGGATCTGAAAAGTTTTTGATGTCAAAATAGCGGCGCAGTTTACCTGAAGAAATCCCGTAATAGGGTATTTTTTGCTCTTTCAGCAGTTGTTTTTCAATTCCATTATAAGAACCAATATACGTAATTTCAAATCCGGCTTCACGAAGACGCGGAAGCAGGGCGATATTCGGAGTCACATGCCCGGCAGTGCCTCCGCCTGTTAAAATAATCTTTTTCATTTGAACTTCCTTCCTCCAATATTTCTATTAGTAACCAAAACTATCTTTATTATTAACCGAATATGCGGAAATGTCAAATCCTTATTTCGGATTCTTTATCATGTATCCGTTCCGATAACGCTGGAACAATATCCTTTATTTTCTATGTATATGAAAAATAAGGATAAAAAGACTTGTAAATACGAAAGAAAGGAATAGAATATAGATAAAGATTGTAGTTATCTAGGAAGGTTTATCAGTTGGAACTAAAAGGAGAAGTAAATGGGTGTAAGGTTATTTCGGTATTTGTTTGAAAATACATCAAACGCGGTAATTATGTCAGGATGTATCTGGGATAAAGGAGTGCAGGAACAGCTGCGGTATGTCTATACGTGCGAAATGTGCCATAATCCTTTGGAACAGAGCCGTCAGAACGGGGATGGGCCGATGCTTTATAACGGCAGTCCGGTTCATTTGTTTATTATGGGGAGTTTTTCTTTGGAAGATGCGGAACGGCTGATTCATACGCTCCGCCATGATACGATAGAGATGGTAATTCTTCCATATGTGGCTCCGGTACAGCGCTTTATGATTATGCAGGCAATTTTGGCGCAGGATATCAATGATCCGGATCTGATCACATTTATACAAACGCCGTATTTGTATCTGAAAAAGAGCAGTGTCAAAAGGTTCCTGTTTATTTATGGAAACGGAAAGCCATTTGAGAAAACGGAAAATGAAATGTATCCGGGCCTGTATTTCCGGATGCAGGATGATGAAATCTTGGATATGATTGAAGAAATGGAAGGATACCGCATTCCGGTGGCAAAGGCAGGACATATGATCAATAACCGTATGCTGTTTCAGTTTGGATATTTTGGAATCGATTTGTACCGGATCAGGCACTTTTTGTTTCATTATACGAAAAGTGTCCGGATTGAGGAATTTGACGAGAGACAGATCTTAAAAATGCTGCTTGCATACCGGAAGGCATTCAGTGATTGCGGCATGGAAACATTGACGATGTTCTGCAGTCCGACGGAAATTATAGCCATACAGACCGATTGTGTTCTTAATACAATTGTGATTGATAAAGAGGATTTCTGCCATGCGGATATTGAAAAAGATGACGGCCGGTGTACGGTTAAGTGTATGCTGTATAACGACTATGACGTATGCCACTGCCACCGCACCGAAGAGGCAGAACTGCGTGCAGGCGTACTGCTTTTAGGCAATATCCGTCTGAGCAAGCATATCAAGGAGCTGCGGCAGCATTACCGTATGATTTATCCGCAAATCCGCGCTGTTTCCATACCGAACTGCGGCAACAGCTATAACTGGGAAAACAGCCTGCTCGACTTAGATGTAAAGAAAAACGCCATATTCTGGATCTGCCCGTTAAGCTCCCAGCTTGAAAATCAGGTGCTTCGGGAAATAAAAGCTCAAAACGCCCGTTACCGGATGATAATCTTAAATGAAGAATATGGATGCTGCTTTAACGGATTCCTGGATGAGAAAGAAAAATAAGGCGCAAAGGCGCGAAACAAGCTGTTTTACATACAACCTTCGACAGTATCTGCAACTGTAATCGATTATATTAGGAATATCCCGAAAAAAATAGCAGAAAGGAAGTCGGAGGTATGTTAGACCAGATTTTGACATTTGCAATGTCAAACATACAACTGATAACAACGGGACTGATCTTTGCAGCGGTGTTCCTGGAATTTGTACATATCGGGCAGACAAGCCGGATCAACAGGAGACTAAAACGCGCAGGCTACTGGCTGCAGAGGTACCTGAATGCGGTATTCCGTGAAGAAGCTTATGAAGAAAGCGGACAGCCGGAAAACGAGCTGGCGGAAGCAGACATAAGAACCTCGGGAAAGACAGATACAAAAGAACGGGAGTCTGTGCAGCTGTCAGCTGCAAAACCGGTAAAGAGCCGTCAGGAAGAAGAGATGCGTGTAGCGCTCGCGCACAAAAAACAGAAAAAAGAAGAAGAATTATTAGACACCGTACTGCAGGAGATTTTTGACTGAATTTTGTCACAAAATTGGCAAAAATTAACAGAATCACTTGCGGATTTACAAATATTTTGTTAAAATGGATAATAGTTATGACAAAACCGTACAAGATAAATGTGTACAACAAATACAATAAGGAGAGTTAACTATGAGCAAAATTACATTTGATTACTCAAAGGCAGCTGGATTTATCAGTGAAGAAGAAGTAGGCTATATGAAGAAACTGACAGATGACGCGAAGGAACTCCTTGTATCAAAGTCAGGCGCAGGAAATGATTTCCTTGGTTGGATTGACCTTCCGGTTGATTACGACAAAGAAGAATTTGCGCGGATTCAGAAAGCAGCTGCAAAAATCCAGTCTGATTCCGAAGTGCTGGTAGTAATCGGGATTGGCGGCTCTTATTTGGGAGCAAGGGCAGCCATTGAATTTTTACGTCATGGATTTTACAATAACATTCCAAAAGAGATGCGCAAGACACCAGAAATTTACTATGCAGGCAACAGTATCAGCGGCGCTTACGTACAGGGCCTGATCGATGTAATCGGTGACAGGGATTTTTCCGTAAACGTAATATCCAAATCCGGTACCACAACAGAACCAGCAATTGCTTTCCGTATTTTCAAAGAATTGCTGGAGAAAAAATATGGGAAAGAAGAAGCGGCAAAGAGGATCTATGCGACAACTGACAAAGCAAGAGGAGCATTAAAGAGCCTCTCAGACGAGGAAGGGTACGAGACATTTGTAGTTCCGGATGATGTCGGCGGACGTTTCTCCGTATTGACAGCAGTCGGCCTGCTTCCGATCGCAGTCAGCGGCGCAGATATCACAAAGCTGATGGAAGGCGCGGCAGAAGGCAGAAAATTGGCATTAGAAAGCAGCTTTGAAGAAAATGCGGCAATGCAGTATGCAGCAATCCGCAACATTTTACACAGGAAAGGAAAAGCTGTGGAAGTGCTGGCAAATTATGAGCCAAGCCTTCATTACATGTCAGAGTGGTGGAAACAGTTATACGGCGAGTCCGAGGGCAAAGACCAGAAAGGCATTTTCCCAGCATCGGTAGACCTGACAACAGACCTCCATTCCATGGGACAATTCATCCAGGATGGTTCCAGAATTATGTACGAAACCGTATTATGCGTGGAAGAGCCGCGCTGCCGTGTAGAGATGAAGGAAGAACCAGTTGATCTGGACGGGCTGAACTATCTCACAGGAAAGGATATGGATTTTGTTAATAAGAGTGCTATGAACGGCACGATATTGGCACATACAGACGGCAATGTACCGAACCTGATGGTAAAGATTCCGGAGCAGAATGAGTTTTATCTTGGCGAATTAATGTATTTCTTCGAATTTGCCTGCGGGGTCAGCGGATATCTGCTTGGAGTTAATCCGTTTAACCAGCCGGGTGTAGAAAGCTATAAGAAGAATATGTTCGCGCTGTTAGGCAAGCCGGGGTATGAAGCGGAGAAAGAGGCTTTGTTAAAGAGATTGTAATAAGTTGTTAAAAACTTAATATTTTTGTGAAAACCAGAAAGAAAGGATTAACATGCAAGGGGTTGATCCTTTCTTTTTGTTTTGGGGAGGGGGATGTGTGGGGGGGGGGGCGGACGCCGGGTGAGGGGGAAATGGCCTGGCTTCCGGCTCCTATTCCGGAATGTTAAGAATCCCTAGGTATTCTGCATTTACACAGTGGCACCGTCCGGGCGC
>CANOET010000008.1 GCA_947564835.1 uncultured Eubacterium sp.
GAATAGGAGCAGGAAGCCAGGCCCTTTCCCCCTCATCCGGCGTCCGCATAGCCACCAAAAAACGCAACACAATGTCAAAAGTGTTTCTTTTCTGATTCATCCAGGTCAGCCTTCCGCATCCAACGCAGGAGCAAGATAATACACAGCCGAAAATGCCGGCAATTTGATATCAAAACTGCCCTCAGATATCACAACTTCTTCCGCTGCATCCTCATCCCCGCCATAACACACATCACTACTGGACAGCAGCAGCTTCAGCGTATCCGTGCCAGGCACCTTCAGCGGGTACGCATCCTGTGCTTTGTCAGAAAAATTAAACACAGCAACCACCCGTTCTTCCTCGCCAGCCCGTTCAAACGCATAGATACAAGCTTCTTCCTGATGACAATCCAGCCACTGGAACCCCTCCGTCTCATAATCTTTCTCATACAGCGCCGGGTGCTCCAGATACAGGCGGCTTAAATCCGTCATAAACCGGTGGAAATCCTGATGCGCCGGATAATCCAGCAGGTTCCAGTCCTGTTCCCGCTTTTCATCCCATTCACGGAAATGTCCGATCTCATTTCCCATAAAATTCAGCTTTTTGCCCGGATGCGCATACATATACATATAGAAGGCCCTTGCCTGCGGGAATTTCCCTTCATAATCCCCGAACATTTTCTGCAGGATCGTCGCCTTGCCGTGTACGACTTCATCATGAGACAGCGGCAGAAGAAACTGGTCCGCATAATAATACATCATGGAAAAAGTCAGCTTGTGATAGTCGCGGCGGCGGTAAGCCGGATCCGTGCGGAAATAATCCAGCGTATCATTCATCCACCCCATATCCCATTTGTAATCAAAACCAAGACCGCCGTCAGAAACGTTTTTCGTAACGCCCGGAAAAGCAGTCGAATCCTCAGCGGCCAGGATCGCTGTTGGATGGAGTGTCTTTAAACCCTGGTTCATATATTTTAAAAACTCCACAGCATTCATATTGACACCCCTGCCAGGGTCGCCCTGCCAGTAAATTGCGCGGCTGATCGCATCCATACGCAGCCCGTCAAAATGGTATTCCGTCAGCCAGTAATTTGCCGCCGACTGCAGGAAGCTTCGCACTTCTCCGCGGGAATGCATAAAATTACAGCTGCCCCATTCACTGACACCGACCGCATTATGCGGATATTCATATAGCGCAGTACCGTCGTAATGTGACAGCGCATAAGCATCCAGCGCAAAATGCACCGGAACAAAATCCATCAGCACCCCGATCCCGTTCTGATGGCAGCGGTCTATAAATTCTTTCAGCTGATCTGCAGTGCCATACCTGGACGTAGGACTGTAAAAACCAGTAGACTGATAGCCCCAGGACTCATCCGACGGATATTCATTTAATGGCATCACTTCCAGATAATTATAACCGTTTTCCTTTAAATAAGGAATCAGTATATCCGCCATTTCATCATAGCGGTACCAGTCATCCGGCTGCTCTGACGGTTTGCGGAACGAGCCCATATGGATCTCATAGATATTCAGCGGCTTGTCCTTGCAATCACTGCGGGCCTGCATCCATTTCCGATCATCAAAATGGTACCCATCCATATCACGGATCAGCGAGGCCGCATTCGGGCGCAGCTCCATCCCGTAACCATAAGGATCGCAATGGTCCATGCAGCGTCCGTCTTTGCTGTAAATCCGGTATTTATACATCATTCCGGCAACAGCATCCGCTACCTTACATTCCCAGAAATGCCCGTCATGAACCTGCTGCATCGGCGTTTCCTGCCAGCCATTAAATTCCCCGATCAGCGCAATCCTGGACGCCCCGGGCGCAAATGTGCGAAACACCGTTCCATGCTCTGTCAGATGCGCACCCAGATACTGATACGCGTCAAATATTTTTCCTGTATAAAATCCATAAAAGTCCATAAAAACCTCCTTGTAACGAATAGACAATCGTTGTTTCGTCTGCTATTATAAGAATACAAAAGATAACCAGATCCTTCCACCACCAGATTTAACAAATGGATGGATAAGCAACGATTTTAAAAAATTGTCGATTTTTGAATGGGGAAGCAACGTACAATGGATATCAGAATGGAAAAGACAGAAAAAGCGATTAAAAATGCCTTTATGGAACTGCGTTCAAAAAAACCGCTGGAAAAGATCACCATAAAAGAGCTATGCAGCCTTGCCTGCATAAATAAATCCACGTTTTATGCACATTATGAAGACCTCTATGCTTTGTCTGACAAGTTAGAGACGGAAACAGTGGCTTCCGTGATCAGAAGCATTCCGCATGCGCAGGAATACTCCTTTGAAAATCTGGATATGGTTACGCGGGAAGTCTGCCTGGCATTCCTTTCCCATCTTTCGCTGATCAATGTGTTATTCTCCGGAAAAGGGCAGAGCTATCTGACAAATAAGCTGGAAGCGGAAGTGAAAAGATCGATTTTTGAAAAGTATCCGCAGTATAGGGAGGATGCAGAAAAAAATATTCTGCTGTCGTATTGCGTTCAGGGGGCGTATTATGCTTATGTGAATAATCAGGATGTGGATATGGAGACGCTGCTGGAGACGATTGAAAAAATTGTGAAGACGCTGCAGGGGTTGTTGAAATAGCGGGTGATGAAAGTCATGTAACGCGAACTTATAAGTTGCAGCCAGCTCTCATAACGCGAACCTGACCTGGATGAACCAGAAAAGAAACACTTTTGACATTGTGTTGCGTTTTTTGGTGGCTATGCGGATGAAGGGATCAGCGTGTCGAAAAACAGGCTTTATTGTCAAAAAGTGATAATATTTGAAAGATTATGGCGGTAAGAAACCTAAAATTTCAAATATATCACTTTTTATTTGGAAAATATTAGGTTACATAAATGATTTTATATGTTATAATAAACTATGTGCGTTTGCAAAAAGGCACGGTATAAGATGGAAATATAAAAGATTTAATAATTTGATTAGAATACCCATTGTGTTTGTATGTATTTCTTGGTATAATTATACAAGAAAAAAATAATGTATGAAAAGTAATATATAGAAATGAGGCATATCATGGATAGGATAATCATATTTGATCATAATATAAATAATATTGGCTTATGTACGAGACATGTTACACAAGGAGAGGAATTTAAATTAGTACAAGATTTTATTGATTACTATATTCATATGTTTCTGCAGAATAATAAAAAAAATAATTTGGCTGTATTCATAGAACCAAAGATTGCGTCTGGTTTTCCGGATATTGTATTTGCTTCCTATTCAACTAAGATTTTAGATAATTGGTCTGATAAAAGAGAAAAATTGACAATAAATGAATTAAAAGTAATGGCGCATTTAATTATGTCAGATGGCTGTACAGGAAGAGAATTGATGTCTATATTAAAATTGTCTGAAAAAGTAACTATACAGGCTATTGAGAATTTATTGGATGCAAAAATGATTCAGCGTTTAGACGGAAAGTGGAGACCTGTTAATATGAAAAAAATATATAATATTAAAAAATTAATTTCCATAGAGGCAAAAATGACAGATATGAAAAAAGTTGCAGAACAATCTTTAATTAATACATGGTTTGCTTCTCAGTCTTATGCATTAATTAGTATTCCAAATCCGCAAAATAATACAATAAGAAACTTTCAAAAACAGGGTACAGGATTATATTGTAAAAGAAAAAGGTTTGAAAAAATAGTTGAAGCACAAAAACTAAGATTGCCATCAAGCTATATTTCATTACAATTTAATGAGTGGATTGGAAATACTCTAGCACATCAATATTAAGAGAGGAAGGTTTTGAATGAAAAAATTCCAAGAAATGTGTCAAGATGAATTTAATAAAGTAAGTTTACTGGCAAGAGGGGGACAAAAGATAGTTTTTGATGCTTTACATAAAAATTATGGAAATTGTGTTGTAAAATTATTTTTTAAGCTTGGCGATCCTAGATCATTAAGGGAAATACAAATTGGAAAAGATTTAAATATTTCCATGGTTCCTAAAATATATGAGACAGGTACAATCGAATATGAAAATATTGAGACACTATATATTATAGAACAAAAAATATTCGGAACGGAATTAAGACAATTACTTAATCAAGGAATAAGATTCTCTTTAAAAGAAGCAGTCTGTTTTTTGGAGCAAGGATTACATTTTATAGAAAAAATGGAAGAGGAAGGAATAGTACATAGAGATATAAAACCGGAAAATATTATTTTGTCAGATGATAAAAATGTTTATTTTTTAGACTTTGGAATAGCACGAATTCTTGGAGCTGATTCGTTAACACGTACAGAGGCAATGATGGGACCGCATACTCCAGGTTATGCAGCGCCAGAGCAGTTTAACAATTTAAAAAGGGACATTGACTCCCGGGCGGATATTTTTTCATTGGGAGTTGTAACATATGAATGTATTACAGGAGCAAATCCTTTTCGTGAGGGTTCTTCTAATGCACTTGAAGTGTTGCAGAGAACAGAAACTATTACACCTGTGCAATATGTGATTGAAGGGGATTCACAAAGTCAGTTTATGGCCTTGCTCGGAAGCATGATGGGAAAATATCCTTCACGTAGGCCTAAAACAGCAGAACAGGCGTTAGGATGGCTGAATGCATCAAAGTCTACTTTTATCTATAAGTAAAGGGGAATAGAAATGGAATTATATATACAAATGGGACATAATATGCGACCGCTTGCGTTAGAACATCTTGATGAGTTTGGTAATGGGACAATTATTCTCAGTCCCATGAATATTTTGCCTAAAAATATTGCGAAATATGCCGCTGAATTACATAAGAAAAACGGAAAAGTTCTTATTGATCCTCAATTATATTATCCACGAAAATATCAAAAAAAATTGTCTGAATATGATTATTGGCCGCAAGACGATATTACTTTATTGGAAGAAGGACAGTTTGATCAGGTAGTTGATAAATTGGTGTCTTTAAACAAAAAAACTAAAGCAGATATGTTTTTGCTTCCATCAATTACAGTTAAAAAGGTTGATAAATTGTGGGATAAAATGCAAAAGATGATTATTCAAAGTGCAAAACAGTCTGCGCCTAATGATGAATATATACATACGATAGCGTTATCTAGTGAGGTTGTAAATGATGAATCACAAATAGAAAAAGTGATAAATTTTGTTGAGGAGTGGGAAGTAAAAGGGGTATATATCGTATGTGAACATCCTGAGAATTATTATTTAGTCGATCAGCCGTTATGGATTGCAAATATAATGTCGCTGGTAGGGGGGATAAAGAGACAGCAGAAGAAAGTTATAGTGGGATATGCTAATCATCAATTATTGTGTATGGCTTTAGCAAAATGTGATGCTATAGCATCAGGACAGTTTTTGAATTTACGTTGGTTTCAACCTGAGCATTTTGAGACAATAGATGAAAAACATCCTAGTCGTCGGGCGGTATGGTATTATGCGCCGCAAACATTATCGGAATATAAAATTCCCTTTTTGGATATTGCAAAACGAATGGAGTTATTAGATAGAATACAACCGCCTGAGATAATGAGGAATTCATATAGTGATATGCTTTTTCAAGGCAGTTTGCCTTCGTCTACAGGTTTTGGTGAGAAAGAAGCTTTTAGGCATTATCTTTATTGTCTAAGAAGACAATGTCAAATTAGTGTAAGAAATACGTATAAAGAAACGAAAGATGCATATTTAGCGATGTTAAGTACAGCGGAACAGATATTATCTGGGTTAGGGGAAAAGGGAATTAAAGGACAGGATAGGGATTTTACAGAAATTATAGATGTTAATAGAGCTGCCATTGCTGCTTTTGATATGGCATATCAGTTTCCTCTGTCTCAAGAGTGGAAAAGTTTGTAATGGAAGATATAGTAGATTGATTTTAAAAATAAAAGGCATGGCTCTTTAGGATTTTATCTAAATTACGATTGGGTAAAATTATATTTCTTAATGTAATCTTGCCTAATAATACTGTATATAAATAACCAGAAAATAGACAAAGATCATTGAATTGTACAGAAAAAATAATGGTAAGCGAGTAGGAGGAAGTGAAATGAGAGGGGAGATTTGTTCTGTAAAAGAAGATAAAAATTTTGGATTTATACGAACAAATGATAGTAAAGAAGTGTTTTTTCATTTTAGCGAGATTAAATTTCATGGTGATGTAAAACCAGGAATAAAAGTTGAATTTGAGTATGGAAAAAATAAAAAAGGAGTAACCGCGGTTAATATTATAAGGCAGAAGCGAAGAAAGCCAAAAAGATGGGATGACTTAATTAGTTTCATAGAAAATGCTAAAATCGATGAAGAGAGTAGAAAAATCTTATTGAAAAATCTAGCTCAGTTCAGACAGCAAGAACTTCATATATTGATAGCAGGACCAACTGGAGTTGGAAAAAGTTCTACGATCAATGCTTTATTTGGTACAGAAGTTGCTGAGGTTGGATACGGTGTTGATACCATGACGAAATGTATTCAGGAATGGAAACTGGATGAAAATTTATTTTTGCATGATACGCCAGGTTTAGGAGACGGGGCAGCG
Organism: uncultured Eubacterium sp.; assembly: GCA_947564835.1. GTDB lineage: Bacteria > Bacillota > Clostridia > Lachnospirales > Lachnospiraceae > Eubacterium_J. The sequence continues at coordinate 6,516 of CANOET010000008.1, forward strand.
AGCGATTTATTGTATAAGCATATGATAAAAGGAGAACTTGGTAAAAAAAATCCTGATGGCAGTGCAGTGATTGATGTGGTATTAGTCATTATTGACGGTTCTCATAGAGATATGGGTACGTCCATAGATTTAATAAATGAGACAATTATTCCCAATATGGAAGATAAGTCGAGAATATTAGTTGCAATAAATCAGTGTGATATGGCAGATGGTGGAAGAGGATGGAATAAAAAAGGTAATTATCCAGACAAAAAACTTGTTCAAAGGTTAAATGAAAAAGCAGAATCTGTTCGGAGTAGAATAAAGGAATCTACAGGAGTCGATATTCAGCCAATATATTATTCAGCACTTCATAAATATAATATATCGAAATTGCTGAGTTTTATTATAAAATGCACCCCTGTTAAAAAACGTTTTTTTTACATAGATAATCTGAATAATGACGAGCAAGTTTGGAAATATGATGATACAAATAGGAAAGAAAACAGCCGGTATTATAGAAAAAGCGTACATAGTGGATATGAAGATTTAGCGAATGAAGTGTCTGACTTGAATCAATCAGTCGAAAAAATGAAAAAAATGTATCAGCAGAATACGTCTGATTTGCAGGAGTTCGTTACAGACATGAAGCAAACGTATCAGCAGGAAGTAGTAGAAATGCTATCAGAAACATTTGATGCGTTAGAACCAGTGATAAATGAAGGAAGTAAGACTAAAATTAGTTTTTCGTTTAAGGAAACAATTCAAAATGTATCAGACGGCATTTCAGCGGGAGCGCAAGCAGGAGAAAATATTGGAAAAGTAATTCCGATTATAGGATCAGGAGCTGGAAAAATTATAGGAGGGGTTATTGGAGGTGTAGGAGGTTTGTTAAAATCTGTGCGTGGATAAGGAAGAGTTGGGAGTACTACTTTATAGGCAGACAAATAACAATGCCTATGATAAAGCCTTTTGATGTGAGCAGTGATAATTCCCATTTGGGGTAAAATTAAAACTATCAGTTGAATTTGCGGTTGCTGACTTAGTAGCATAAAGCAAATAGTTTATGAACTCTGGAAAAAGGTTTTAGTAGAAAAACAGACAATTTAACAAAATACGATAAGTTTAGATAAAATTTATACTATATTTACAAAATATTTTTAGTCCGTGCTTGACAGAAACTGATGAAGGGATCAGCGTGTCGAAAAACAGGCTTTATTGTCGAAAACTGATATAATATATAAGAAAAGTGTGTTGTGGGAAAGGTCTGGTGAAATAAAACCAGACCTTTCTAAGATTTGAAAACAGAAGTTAAAAATTCATTGAGAAAAAGATGCAGGTATAGTATATTAATAACTGACAGGGAACTATTATACATGCGAAATAATAAAAGAAGAAGTCAATTTGTTAATCGGCACAACTATTTACAAAATAAAACTGTTCAAAAATACTTATGATTACACCAATATTCATTCTTCTGGCGCAGTTCAAATAGTAATGGTAAAGGTGAACTTAAAATTTTCGAATAACTTAAAGAAATTATCCTGCCACCCTGTACAAACAATGCGGTTTCAAAATACATTATCAATATTACTTTTCATCTCTTTTTAAAACAAGCTCATCTGTGTCAGCCACATCCCCTGGCCAATCAAAATCTACCAGGAAGCCAAAAACGCAACACAATATCAATTTTGTCACCCAGAGTCACAGTTTTGCCGCTTTGATCACTTCTTATGCGGATGATGCAGCAAATGCGACGCAATATCCTTCCCCAGAAAATAAACCCTCCGATAATACGTAAACGTAGAAATCAACACAAACCCAATACTAATCCCCAGCAAAGTCAGCGCGCAGTCCCCCGCATACTTCCACATTTCCGCCGTATCCTTCAAAAAGAAATTAACCGCCGTATTATAGATCAGGCTCCCGGGTGTCAGCGGAATAATTGCCGGATATAAAAACACCGTAGACGGCATTTTAAATTTCATAGCCATAATCTCCGCATAAAGCGAGGCAAACATAGCCGCCAGCAAAGAATAAATCAGCCTGGAATCATTCAATTCCAGCAGGATCAGATACAGCAGGCGCGTCAGCGCCCCGCCAAGCCCCGCCCATACCAGATAACGCTTTTGCATTTCATATTTTAATCCAAAGCCGATCGAAGCCAGGAAAGATAAAAAAATCAGTTTCAGACTTTCTGCCATTGTATCGTTTGTCCTCCAAACAAATAGATGCTTAACACAACCCCCAGCACAATCGCAAGGGATTCCAGCACAACTTTTAAAAATTCCAGGATTCCGTTCATCTCATTGCCGCACAGCACGTTACGCACCGCATTCACAAGGGAGATGCTTGGAATCATCATCAGGCTGTTTGTAATAATGATGATAAAAAAATTCTGCCCGATCCCAAGCCTGACCAAAAGCAGCGCCATCGACCCCGCGGCCCACATGCTGATGACATTGGCGACGATCTGGTTAATATTGCGTTTGTCAAAATATTCCGATATCCAATACAGCACAAACGTATTGACCGAAACGGAAAAGATATCCGCAAAGCTGCCGCCGTACATGGCGCAAAGGGTGGTAACCGACAGCAGATGCCCGAGAATAATCAGCGCAGGCGGGGAATCTTTTACCTGTTCCGCCTCGGCAAGCAGTTCCGCCAGTGTATCGGGAGGCGGTGTCTGCGAACAGACTTTTCGGGAAAGCTGGTTGAACCGGTTCAGCTTTTCCAGATGCGTGCTTGTGGAATGGATGCTGACCTGCCGTGTGCCGGATTTATCATCTTCGGATTTAGCGCCGAGTATAATCAGGCTGCTGATGGAAAAAATGCTGATGGAATGCAGATGGTAGCTGTGGCAGATACGGTACATCGTATCATTGACACGCTCCAGGTTCGCGCCGACAGACAGCATTTTACTGCCGAGGCTGGCTGCAAAATCTAATATGTATTCAATATCGGTCATAATAAGTCACCTCCAACTTGGCGTTCTGAGTGGGACACCGCATCTATTATATCTTATTTAGGTTCAGGCAACAAGTATAAATTTTTCGCGTGCCTGCTTACGGAAACATTGTGATGGACCGGAGGAAAGAATCAGCCCATTGGCATTTCAGGCACAAATATGATAGGATAATGGAAAAGAACAAATTGGGATAGGAGGGAAAGGACATGCATGAAGACGAAATGTGGACGTACCAGTTAATCAGAAAGAACGTAAAAAATATCAACCTGCGCGTAAAATCAGACGGAAGCGTTGTCGTATCCGCTGATCCGCGTGTTCCGAAAGCCTATATTGACGGTTTTGTACAATCAAAGCGGGATTTTATTCAAAAAGCCCGTGCAAATATCTTACAAAATCAAAACATGCAAAAACAGCCGCAGTTTCGGACCGGGGAACAGATCCCGTATCTGGGAAATACGCTCTGCCTTTTTGCGGAACAGGCGGACAGCCGCTATATTCCCGGGTGGCTGGAAGAAGTGCAGGCAGGCGTGATTGCGTGTTTTTCCAGAAACAACCATGGAGAAGCTGTATTTCAAAAAGGACAGGGGCTGTATCTGTACTCCGCGGACCCTGCCGACGCGGTGCATAACAGGCAGCTGTATGATTCCTGGCAGAAAATACAGGCGGGTATTTTATGCAGGCAGGAAAGCCTTAGGTATTATCCGGAATTTGAAAAACGGGGCGTAGTTTTCCCGGAGATTAAAATCCGTAAAATGCGTTCGCGCTGGGGATCTTGTATTCCGGGCAAACAGAAAGTTACCTTTAACAGCCTGCTGTTAGAAAAGCCGCTGGAAAGTATTGAATATGTCGTTGTGCATGAATTTTCCCATTTTATCCACCCGGACCATTCCAAAGCGTTTTATGAGCTGGTCGGGTGCATTCTGCCGGATTGGAAACGCAGGAAGGAAGGGCTGCGCTGATTTGCACAATTGAAAAATTTGTGCTAAAATAAGTACAGCTTTGTAACAAAGAGGAAAAAGGCATGAAAGGGAATTGGAGGAAGAGACATGAGCAGCAAACAGGAAAAACAAAAAAACAGGCAAAAGCGCAAGGCAGGAGGCTACCGGCATAAGACCAGGGGGCTTAGCATCCGCTCAAAAGTCCTCGTACCGACGGCAGTCATGGTAGCGGTGATCTGCTGTTGTATGGCGCTCTTATTTAAGTCGCGCATGGAAACGGACATGATTTCAACCGGGGCGGAGATGGCAGTGTATGTCGGCAACCTGGCCGAGGACAAGCTGAACGGCAACCTGATCGAAAAACTAGAGCCCGGCTGGGAAAATTCGGCCGCGTATATGGCAGTGGCAAACGCAATGACGAACGCGCTCAACGGTTCTTCTGTCAAATATATGTATACCCTATATGCGGAAAATGGGAAAGTGTATTATGGGGTAGATCTGGATACAGATGACCGGCAGCCCATTGGGACAGAATTTGAGGAACCGTATTCCCTGCTGAAACCGGTCTTTGAAGACGGAGAAGTCGTAAAAAGCGACAAAATTGAAACGATTTCCAAGGACTGTTCCGTGATATCTGCTTATGTGCCGATTTACGACAATAAGATGAAAATTGTAGGCGCGATAGGCTGTGATTATGAAGCCAGCAACATTGTAGCTGCAGTTAATGAGACGAACCGCAGCATAGTATTGATCGGCATTACATTTTTTGTCATCGCAGTACTTTTGTTCGGCCTGATCATAAACCGGATTATCAAAAACCTGTGGAATGTGGACGACCGCATTTATGACATCGTAAACAGCAACGGCGACCTGACCCAGACGATCCAGATCCACACCGGAGACGAGACGGAATGCATTGCCGGACATGTGAATGAACTGCTGGCTTATATGCGCCAGATTATGTCCAGTATTTCAGATAATTCCAAAAAACTGAACGATTCATCAGAAAACGTTGTATCGCATCTGAAAGATACACAATCCCGTGTATCGGAAGTATCAACGACCATGGAAGAAATGACAGCGACGATGGAAGAGACGACATCCTCCCTGAACCGGATCAATGAGTCCGTCAACGAAGTCTTCCAATTTATCGAACAGATCAACAACCGTTCCAAAGACGGCGACGCATTGTCCGACGAGATCAAGGAGAGCGCGCAGAAGATCCAGACGAACGCGATTGCCGAACAGCAGGCGGCAAAACAGCGCACACAGGAAATGACGGAAAGTGTATATACAAAAATTGAGCAGTCAAAAGCAGTTGAGAAGATCAGCCAGCTGACGACAAATATTATCAGCATTACAGACCAGACAAATCTGCTGGCGCTGAATGCAAGCATCGAGGCCGCAAGGGCTGGCGAGGCCGGCAAGGGCTTTGCAGTGGTAGCGGATGAGATCGGAAAGCTGGCTGCAGACTCCGCATCCGCAGCAGAGCAGATCCAGGATGTCAGCAACGCTGTGATCCGGGCCGTCAACGCACTGGCCACAGAAGCTTCCAGAATGGTAAAATTTGTAGAAGAAGTTGCCATGAAAGGATATTCCGACCTCGTAAAAACAAGTGAGGAATATAACGAAGAATCTGGCAAGATCAATCAGATGATGCAGGAATTCAGCAATGAAGCACAGCAGCTGCAGAACAATATGGATCAGATCCGCCAGCTGATGGAAGCGGCAAACCAGTCGGTAGAAGAAAGCGCCCACGGCGTCGGGCGTATTTCCGATATGTCATCCAGCATCAATGATAATGTCAAAAACATCGAGGGGCTGGCAAATACAAATATGGACATAGCGAACATGCTGGATGCAGAAGTAAATAAATTCCGGCTTGCGTAGATATTCCGGCATTGACTTTTTCGTAAATAGCATTTATGATAGAGTCGTTCGGGAATCAAAATCCGGAAATCAAAATTCGGAGGTGGCAGTTTGAAAATATCAGATTTAAAAAAAGGCCAGAAAGTAACGATCCGCTGCAAACACAAATCGCTTCTGGTCGATATGGAAGCAAAGGTGGCCGGAGTCCGTTCTGAGGTAGTGCTGCTTGAGCTGATCCGCCATGACGGTCAGGTCGTAGATTTTTCCAGCCCGCATGTACATATCATTACGATCTATGAAGACGGAGAGGATATGCCAAAGGCATGGACAAACTGCAGGATACAACGAAGAACCGTAGACGGCAGGCAATTCCATGCCCTTGCAGCACCGAAAACAAGCGTAAAAGTAAATCGCCGGAAAGTCTCCAGGATCATTATCGACAAGCAGGGCAAATTAAAAATCAGCAATGTGCCGGACGGCGTCGATATTACGATCCATGATCTGTCCGTCAACGGCATTGGATTCCATTGTCCAAGGAAAATCGAAGAACAGGATATCCGGCATCTGTATATCCAGTTTTTAGATGAAGACCGGGAAGAGGAAGAAGAGATCAAGGTAGAGGCAAGGGTCGTCTGGAAAAAAGAACTGCCGGAGGGTGCGTTCTTTTACGGCTGCAGGATCGCCAACGCCGGAGAAAATCTGGGCTATTACATTGCGGAAAAGATGCGGGGAGACCGCGATACAGGATTTTAAAAGAAAAATGACATGTGAAAGAGGCACCAACAATCCGTAAGTTCGATTGCTGATGCCTCTCAGACTGATATGTCCATGGGTTTATGCCATGCCTTTCTTAGATAATTTATCAACGATATCTTAAATGAGGAATGAAATGTTGTTGTATTTTGTCTTCAGCTTAGTCCATCCAATATCCATGTCTGTTTTCCTTGAGAGCTTTTGATCTGGACTCATATATGAATGTACTCGACTGAATCTCCGACCACTTTTTACAGTGTTGTCTTCACGGTATCTTCTGCATATTATGTAACTAATCTGAAAACGTTCTTAAGATTTGAATCATGCATTGGAGTTTACCCCGCTTTCTTTAGACTTTTAAAAATGGTGGATGCAAGCTTCTCTATCCATTGGACTGTCCCCGCTTTCGTTTCATTTTGCAAATCATAAATTCTGCTTTCGGATTTTCATTTGATCCCAACCTGCAGCCGGTTCATCCGGATCCACTGATTAAGGATGGAAAATCCGGGCCTGAACAATCGTTCCCATTGGTCTGTACCCCACTTTCATTCAATATGACATTTCGCTGTATAGGATGTATATTAACAAAAATCCGGGCCTAAACTTCTGTTTTCATTGGACTGTACCCCGCTTTCTTATGATTTACACGATCACAATTCCGGTTAAGTAATTCCCTCCATTGGACTATCCCCGCTTTCGTTTCATTAACAAAAACAAACTGGGCTTAAACTTCTCTCTCCATTGGTCTGATCTCCGTTTCTTCAGATTTTTATTACACTTGCGTGAAAAAGTTATGTAATCATTGGTCCGTACCTCATTTCTTAAAATATTAGGTGTTCGTTACTGATGCTGGCGGACTCATCCCCTTTCTTACAGCTTCATCCCAAGCGGAAAATCTTTTGGATTTGAAAGATCTTCGTTTTTATAGGTTAAGAATGAAGGTGCTTTTTGTTTGGTGTTGTTTGGTTCGTTTGTTTTTTGTTGAGATTATAATATCAAACAAAGATGGATTTGTCAACAATAAATTAGAAAAAAATCAAAAAAATTTTATTAAGTCTGAATTAACAATTATAAACAAAAAGAAGTCAGATAATTCAAACTTTCAGCATCATTTCTGTATGACATGGACAAAGATGCATATGCTAACATGGATGAAGCAGAAAAGGAGCATTTTTGATATGCTAACCTGGAGGAACCAGAGGAGAAACACTTTTGATATTGTGCTGCGTTTTTTGATGGCTATGCGGACGCTGGATGAGTGGGAAAGGGCCTGGCTTCCGGCTCCTATTCCAGAATGCTAAGAATCCCTAGGCATTCTGCATTTACACAGTGGCACCGTCCGGTCGCGGCACCTAGTTCGCCCTGGCTAAACGCCAGAAGCTAAAGGTGCCGCTGGGCTCCGCCCCTATGTTGCTGAGCAGAATACCAAGGGCTTCTAAACATTCTTCCAACGTCGCCGGAAGCCAGGCCCTTTCCCACTCATCCAGCTGGTTTTCAATTGCTCTACATGAAACGCAAATTCAGGTGTTGTAAAGCCTGCCAATAACCAGACTCTGCGTCCCATGGCCACAGCCCGCAGAGTCGTCCGGTCAGCCACATCCCCTGGCCGATCAAAATCTTTCAGGAACCCCCAAAAGTGCAACACAATCTCAAAAGTAAAACAGCTTCTGCCGACAGCCACCCCATGCAGTTCATAGATGTTGCCGCAGTTTATAAAATATTCACAAATAGTTCACCGCAATATCTATTGTTTCAAAACCAAAGTAGTGCTATAATAAAAACGATTTTGTGATGAATGACAAGTATACGATAACGATAGGAGATTATATGGGAGCATTTGAAAAAATATTCGGCACTCACAGCGAGCGTGAGTTAAAAAGAATAAAACCGCTTGTAGATAAGATCGAAGACCTGCGTCCGAAGATGCAGGAGATGTCCGATGATGAGCTGAAAGCCAAGACACCGGAATTTAAAAAGCGTCTGGAAGCAGGCGAAACGATGGATGATATTTTAGTAGAAGCATTTGCGGTTGTCAGGGAGGCGTCCTGGCGGGTACTCCATATGGAACCGTTCCGTGTTCAGCTGATCGGCGGGATTATCCTGCATCAGGGACGTATCGCGGAAATGAAGACCGGTGAAGGCAAGACGCTCGTAGCGACCATGCCGGCCTATCTGAATGCGTTGGAGGGCAGAGGTGTCCATATCGTAACGGTCAATGATTACCTGGCGCAGCGTGACGCGGAAGAAATGGGCCAGGTGCATGAATTTCTGGGATTGAAAGTGGGCTGTATTTTAAACAGTATGGACAATGACCAGCGCCGGGAAGCTTATGCGTGTGATATTACGTATGTGACGAACAATGAGCTGGGATTTGATTATCTGCGGGATAATATGGTTATTTATAAGGAACAGCTTGTGCAGAGGGACCTGCATTTTGCGATTGTCGATGAGGTGGATTCCATTTTGATTGACGAGGCGCGTACGCCGCTGATTATTTCGGGCCAAAGCGGAAAGTCTACCAAGCTTTATGAAGCCTGCGATATTCTGGCACAGCAGCTAAAGCGCGGCGAGGGCAACGGGGAATTTACGAAGATGGATGCCATTATGGGCGTGGAGGTCGAGGAAGACGGTGATTTTATTGTCAATGAAAAGGACAAGGTCGTTAACCTGACTGCAGAAGGCGTGAAAAAGGTAGAGAAGTTTTTCAATATTGAGAACCTGGCCGACGCGGAAAATCTGGAAATCCAGCACAATATTATATTGGCGCTGCGGGCGCATAACCTGATGTTCCGGGATAAGGATTATGTCGTCAAAGACGAGGAAGTGCTGATTGTAGATGAATTTACCGGACGTATTATGCCGGGGCGCCGTTATTCGGACGGGCTGCATCAGGCGATTGAGGCGAAGGAACACGTAAAGGTCCGGCGGGAGAGCCGCACGCTGGCTACGATTACGTTCCAGAACTTTTTTAATAAATTTGAAAAAAAAGCCGGGATGACCGGTACGGCGCTGACTGAAGAGCAGGAGTTCCGGGATATTTACGGGATGGACGTTATTGAGATTCCGACGAATATGCCGGTGATCCGTGAAGACCATCAGGATGCAGTGTATAAAACACAGAAGGAAAAATTCCATGCGGTCTGCGACGAGGTAGAAGCCAGCCATGCCAAAGGGCAGCCGGTACTGGTCGGCACGGTTACGATCGAGATTTCGGAGCTGCTGGATAAGATGTTAAGCCGCAGGGGCATTAAGCATCAGGTACTGAATGCGAAGTTCCATGAAAAAGAAGCTGAAATCGTCAGCCATGCAGGTGAGCACGGAGCGGTTACGATTGCGACGAACATGGCCGGGCGCGGTACGGATATTAAGCTGGACGAGGAAGCCAGAAAAGCCGGAGGGCTTAAGATCATCGGTACCGAACGCCATGAATCCCGCCGGATTGACAACCAGCTGCGCGGACGTTCCGGCCGTCAGGGCGACCCGGGAGAGTCTAAGTTCTACATTTCGCTGGAGGATGATCTGATGCGTCTGTTCGGCTCGGAAAAGCTGATGGACATTTTCAATGCGCTCGGTGTGCCGGAAGGCGAAGAAATCCAGCATAAAATGCTGACGAACGCCATTGAAAAGGCACAGAAGAAGATCGAGGCAAATAACTTCGGTATCCGTAAAAACCTGCTGGAATATGACCAGGTCATGAACGACCAGAGAGAAATTGTATATGAAGAGCGTATGAAAGTATTAAACGGAGAGAACATGCGCGATTCGATTTATAAGATGATTGTTGATTTTGTAGAAGCGACAGTAGATACATGCCTGTCAGATGATGTCAGCCGGGAAGAGTGGGACCTCGAAGAACTCAACCAGCTTCTCATCCCGGTTATCCCGTTGGAGCCGCTGACCGCAGAGAGCCTGGAAGACTGCAAAAACAGCAAAGAGGTCAAGCACAAGCTAAAAGAGCAGGCAGTGAAGCTGTATGAAGAAAAAGAAGCGGAATTTCCAGAACCGGAGGCAATCCGCGAGCTGGAGCGTGTGATTTTATTAAAAGTGATCGACCGCAAATGGATGGCGCATCTCGACGACATGGACCAGCTCCGCCAGGGAATCGGCCTGCAGGCTTACGGGCAGAGAGATCCGCTGGTAGAGTACAAGCTGATGGGATTTGAAATGTTTGACGCAATGACGCAGAATATGCGGGAAGATACGCTGCGGCTGATGTATCATGTAAGGATGGAAGAGAAAGTAGAACGCGAAGAAGTTGCTAAGGTGACCGGAACCAATAAAGACGACTCTGCGTCAGCGAAGCCGAAAACGCGCGAAGCAAAAAAAGTGTATCCGAATGATCCTTGTCCTTGCGGAAGCGGCAAAAAATATAAACACTGCTGTATGAATAAAGCGTAATTGTAACAGAAAAAGGCGAAGTTGCAGGAATCTTTTGATATAAAAACTGTAATTTTGCCTTTTATTTTAAACAAGTCTAAATAAAAAGAAAAGAGATGAAAAAGATTCAACTAAGATGAAGATAAAAATCAGAAAGAAAACAGCAATCATAAAATGGCTGTACATAACGATATTTTGCGCATGCCTGCCGCAGGCCGGGGCGGTTGTGTCACAGGCCGCGGCAGTACCCTGTCATCTGGAAGAGATTCAAGAGGAATTTGAAAACGCAATCCAAAACGGGCAGACAGAAATTTCCTTTGCGGCCTCGGAAAACTATACGCTGGAACAGATTCAGCAGCAGCTGTCCAAAGCAGCGCTGGAGCAAAAATATCTGTATACCGGAAAGACCCGCTACCGGAAGCAGACAAACGGCGGGATAGCCGAATATACATTTTGGATTACACAAGATTCTTTTATAGAAATAGAACCGGTAAAAAATACAAAAGAAGCTTACCGCAAAGCATTGACGGCACTGCGGGACTGCGATTATACAACCCGTTTTTACAGCGATCCGTCCTGTTATGCGATCTTTTATCTGATGCTGCAGCAGCACCCGGAATATAATTATAATACCGTTGTCTGGAAAAACAAAAACGGCACCTACGGTTACCGCAGAAGCAGCGAACTGACTGAAGCAGAACAGAATGCCAAAATGCGTGCAGCAGACCGCAAGGCGGAAGAATTTGTAAAAAACAGGCTGAAACAAGGAATGTCAACGATGCAAAAGCTGCAGGCGATCCACGATTATCTGATCAAACAGTGCAGCTATGACAAAACATGCAAAGACAGCAGCGGATATGAGGATTCCTATACGGCTTACGGGGCGCTAGTGAAGAAAAAAGCAGTCTGCCAGGGATATACCGGGGCATTCAACCTGATCGCACAAAAAGCCGGTATCGCGTCGATTGCAGTATGCGGGACGGCAGGCGGGGAAGATCATTCCTGGAACTTTGTCAAAGCAGGACGCGGCGGGGCTTATATTGACTGCACCTGGGATGATACGCTGCAGACGGGGGACGGGATCTGTTATGACTATTTTAATGTCTCAAAGTCTGTGATAGCGAGGAATCATAGGTGGGAGCAGAAAAAGTATGCGCTGAAGCATCTGGATTACTGCAAATATCTGATGTGATGGTGGGAAGCTGGGATTTTATCGGTATGCGGATGTGTGTGGGTTAGCGGAAAGGTACTGCGGACTGGGGGATGTGGCTATGCGGATGCTGGATGAGGGGGAAAGGACATGCACAAATATTACTGAAACCGGATCGGAAACCCTGTAATGACGGCTGGACATATGACCGCATCAAAGAAGCGTTTGGAACCAGCAATGGAACGATTGCCGGTATTGCAAAACGCTTTGTCACGGAAGGGATGCAGGCCGCCCTTGAAAGAAAAAAGCAACCAAACAGATATCGGAAAGTGACAGGGGATGTTGAGGCAAAAATTTGTGCAATTGCCTGCTCTGATGCTTCGCAAGGACGTTCGGAATGGACCATGCAGGCAATTGCAGATGAGCTGATCCGCCTGGAAGTTGTGGATTACATCACAGACTGTACTGTCTGTGATGTAATGAAAACGGTGTTATGAGCTGCCAGGCACTTGCAAAACCGCTTCCGGATATAGAGAGTTTTAAGGAGCAGGTCCGCTGGCTAACCAGGATCTTTCGGAAAGCCAGCCATTTTAAATCCTGCCCGCAATTCTTTCTCTAAAAACTGCTTAATATACGGATAGTTTTCCTCACTCAATGCAGGCTGAAACGCCATGTAACGGCATTTTTGATACTGCACGCCATCCAACACAAAGGTATATCCCATTACACATTTCGGGTTACAGTCATCGGGATTAATAAGCCGTTTGCAGACGGACGCTTTCCTGATTTCCTTTTTTGCTTTTTCGGGCAGGCTGTCAAGAAAACTCTGGTATTCCTGTATATGTTCGGGATAAATGCGCAGCTTCATCCCCGTTTTTCGGGATATCAATGTTGCCAAAGCCTTTTTGCCGCTGTTTAACACATAGGACACAACATAGCCGCTTTTTTGCAGTTTTATGTCGCGTTTACATCCGTTTTCCGTCAGATACCCGTCGATTTGGCTTACAAAGCTGCGGAAGCGTTCATCAACCGTTTCCATAAACACATGAAATTTCTCGTCCATAAGCCCCTCCGTTATACTTTTTTCTTTGCCACGGGGATCCATACCTCATATTGCGCATTTTGTGGGTCTGGATTTAAGTAAACTTCAATATCGGGGGCATTGGCATATTCATATCCGGAGGACGGAAGCCACTCTGTTATGATACGCTGTTCCAATTCTTGCAGGGACTGGTTTGTACCCGTTCCGGAGAAGATGGCCCAGGTAGATGCAGGAACGGTGTATGCTTCAAACTCAGTGCTTGTTTTTGTGCTGGAAACGGCGATAAAGTATTTCCATTGTTCTTCATCATTGCAGACGCTTACGCCTAAAAGTCCTTTTGGCGGCGTGTCCATCATTTCTGCCAGTTTTTGTACGGTTCCGTTTACAGATGCTTCCTGCCACATCTTAGGCACAACCATAAAATTATTTTCGATTTCCTGATCCAGCGGTGCAGATATGCCAACGATGCGGAATGCTTCTTTTGTTTCGATTCTATAGTTCATTTCTGTCGCTCCTTTTACCGTAATTTTAAACACAATGGGGGAAAACGTTTTCACAGATACGCCCTCGCTTTTCACGGAAGATGGGGCGATCCCGTGAAAAGATTGGAATGCCCTGGTAAATGCAGTCGGGGAACGGTAGCCGTACTTTTCTGCGAGGTCAATAATGCGTTCATTCCCGCTCTGCAAGTCTGCCGCCGCTAAAGACATTTTTCTTCTTCGGATATACTCTGCCAGGGTGATGCCCGCCATATAAGTAAACATCCTTTGGTAGTGATAGGCGGAGCAGCAGGCGATCCGCCCAAGCTGTTCATAGTCAATCTCGTCTGTTAAATGTTCCTCAATATAATTTATGCTTTGGTTTAATCTTTCTACCCATTCCATAGGTACCTCCTTATCCGCACATAGGCGCTTTGTAGACATGCATGTTCCTTTCTTATTATAAGGCTTCTGTCTTTGTTTTTCCTCTCTATTTCTGCACAAAATAGAGAGGTGTTATTCCGAATTTTAGAAAAAGTTTGATGCGGATGGCGATGGGAATCCGGGCATAACGTTTTTTGATGTTCAGGCGCCTGCGGATGGACGGGGTTTTCTACCTGGAAGAGTTGCTTCTTAAACGGGGATTTGTAAAATAGTTACAAAAAATTATAAAATATCTGTAAAATTTGTATAAAATAAAAATTGACATTCCCGCCGAACACTGCTATACTACATAACATGAAGCGAAGGTGCTGAGAGATGGATATCTCGTCAGCACCTTTTTGTTTTCTATCAAAGCAGAAAAGATACAATGCCGGGACCACGAAGCCGTGGATACACAGACATTGTATCTTTTTTTATTTCAGAATTACAGGAGGTATATCGTTATGAGTTATGTATCAGTGGATGTAATGTGGACCCTGCTTGGCGCTGCCATGGTATTTTTTATGCAGGCTGGTTTCTCCCTGTGTGAAGCAGGGCTGACGCGGGCAAAAAACACAGGAAATATTTTAATGAAGAACCTGATGGATTTCTGCATCGGCACGCCGGCATTCTGGCTGGTAGGCTTTGGCCTGATGTTCGGCGGTTCGGGCGCTTTGATTGGCAGGTTTGACCCGTTTATCCTGGGAGAGTATGATTTTGGCTCGCTTCCGAAATGGTGCTATGTTATTTTCCAGACCGTATTCTGCGCAACGGCGGCGACGATTGTATCCGGCTCTATGGCAGAACGGACCAAATTCAGTTCCTATTGTGTCTACAGCGCGCTGATTTCGCTCGTTGTATATCCGGTTTCAGGCCACTGGATCTGGGGTGGCGGATGGTTGTCTGAGCTGGGATTCCATGATTTTGCGGGTTCCTGTGCGGTACATATGGTCGGCGGTATTGCGGCATGCATCGGTGCGGCGACGCTGGGGCCGAGGATTGGCAAATATGGCAAGGACGGCAAACCGAGGGCGATTCCGGGACATAATCTGACAGCGGTTGCATTGGGGGTTTTTATTCTGTGGTTCTGCTGGTTTGGATTTAACGGATGCTCGACCGTATCCATGAGCTCGGACGAAGCGATGCTTTCAGCGTCACTGATTTTTATGAATACGAACCTCGCAGCCGCGGTTGCGACCTGTGTGGTTTTGGTAGTAACCTGGATCCGCTATAAAAAACCGGATGTGTCGATGTGCTTAAACGGTGCGCTTGCCGGGCTCGTTGCGATTACAGCAGGATGTGACGTGGTAGATCCGTTCGGAGCGTTTTTTATCGGCCTGGTAGCGGGCGGGCTGGTTGTAGCTTCGGTAGAATTTTTTGATAAAACAGCAAAAATCGACGACCCGGTAGGCGCGATTTCCGTGCATGGCGCCTGCGGAATGTTTGGGACACTCGCAGTCGGGCTGTTTGCGACAGACGGCGGCGTATGCTATGGCGGCGGGGCAAAGCTGCTTGGCGTGCAGGCCATTGGCGTGCTGTCGGTGGCAGCATGGGTTGCGGTTATGATGACAATTATTTTCCAGCTGATCAAACATACCATGGGACTGCGCGTGGAACAGGAAATAGAAATCGACGGCCTGGATCTGCATGAACATGGGCTTGCAAGCGCTTATTCCGGATTTGCAATCCATGATGTTATGGGAACGATGGATATCAATGAAAACACAGATCTGGGAGAAGACAACCCGCTGGCAGCGACGCCTGCACAGATGAACGCGGCAGTTCCGGTCGTACGCGCAGACGGTGCGGCTTCTCTGGAAACAGGAATGTACAAAGTCGCGATTATTGCAAAATTGTCCCGGTTTGAAAAACTCAAAAAAGCGCTCAATGAGCTGGGCGTGACGGGGATGACGGTAACGCAGGTGATGGGCTGCGGAATCCAAAGAGGCGCCGGGGAATATTACCGCGGGGTAGAGATGGATGCGACCTTGCTGCCGAAGATTAAGATCGAAGTCGTTGTTCATAAGATACCGGTAGAGGAGGTCATTGATACGGCCAAAAAAGTGCTGTATTCCGGGCGCATCGGCGATGGAAAGATTTTTGTCTTCCATGTGGCGCGGGTGGTGAAGATCCGCACCGGGGAAGAAAATGAGAAGGCGCTGCAGGATGTAGAGTAGATACAAGATATTTTTGCGCTTCTATATTATTATAATTTCATATAGGCAGAACAAAAGCTTCCAGCACATATCATGTGTATGGAAGCTTTTGTTCTGCCGGGGTTATTTGGCTGTGCGTTAAAATCCACAAAAAGCGATGTGCTGCAAGATACTGATTGCAAAAACAGCCACATACGTTTATAATAAGGAAATGGTCAAAGATTAAAAAAGGAAAAAGAGGTATGGAATGGAAGAGAAAGGATATTTGGATGTGCAGCAAGAACAGCAGGAAGAAACGCTGCAGGAGCAGGAAGAGAATAAAAAACGGTCCCTGCTGCGGGAACTGTTCAGCCTGGCAGAGATTTTTCTGGCAGCCTTCCTGTTAGCGCAGGTCATGACGCATTTTGTGCTGATCAATGCAGAAGTCCCTTCCGAGTCGATGGAAAGGATTATAGAACCAGGAGACCGCCTGTTCGGATTTCGTCTGGCATATATGCTGGATGAGCCGGACCGGTTTGATATTGTGATTTTCCGGTATCCGGTAGATGAATCGCAGAATTTTATCAAACGTGTGATCGGGCTTCCGGGTGAAAAAGTAGAGATACGCGAAGGAAAGATCTATATTGATGACGGAGCCGTGCCGCTGGACGAACCATATCTGCCCGAAGCCTGGACAGATGATAATGACGGCTATATCTTCCGGGTACCAAAAGACAGTTACCTGATGCTGGGGGACAACCGGAATATTTCCCTGGATGCAAGGTTCTGGGCAGACCAGGCGCTGGAGGATGGCATTGCAAAAAACGAAACAGAGGCGCAGCAGTATACGTATGTACATGAAGAACAGATCCTTGGAAGGGCCATGCTGAAATATTACCCGCATTTCCAGTCACTGCTGGATGATTAGCGGATGGAGGTTATTGGAGATGAGAAAAAAGAAAGAACAGCGCCAGGAGGGGCAGGAACAGCTCCGGGAAGAGAAACACCCCTGGTGGAAGGAGCTGTTAAGTTATGTGTGGATCATTGTATTTGCCTGTGTCCTGGCAGGCGCCGTAAACCGTTTTGTGCTGATCAATGCAAAGATCCCGTCTGAATCCATGGAAAACCTGCTTCAGGTGGATGACCGGATATTCGGGTGCAGGCTTTCTTATTTGTTTGAAGATCCGAAGCGGTACGATGTGGTGATGTTCAAATATCCGGTGGACGGGGAAACGATTTATATCAAGCGCGTGATCGGGCTTCCGGGTGAAACGGTGGAAATTAAAGACAGCAAAATCTATATTGACGGTTCCAGCACGCCGATCGAAGAAGATTATCTGCCGGAACCATGGGTGGATGCCAATGACGGCTATTTCTTTGAAGTGCCAAAGGATTGTTATCTGATGCTTGGGGATAACCGGAATATTTCGGAGGACGCAAGACAATGGGCGCAGTGTGCGGTTGATGACGGGGTAGCGGAGAATTTGGAGGAGGCGCAGAGCTATACGTATGTGCAAAAGGATGAAATGATTGGACGTGCTATATTTAAATATTATCCAAGATTTCATTTGTTTTTGAATATTTGACCCTTTAAGTGGCTGACCAAGATCTTTTTTTGAATAAAAAACACATAACAATGTCAAAAGTTTGATTTTGGATGTCAGAAGTGACATGGGGCTGTATTTTTATAGGCTATGCGGACGTTATAGAAGGAGAAATTATGAAGAAAAACGAAAAAACAAATGTGATGCGTCTGTTAGATAAATATAAAGTTTCCTATCAGAGCCATTTTTACACTGACACCGGTGCCGTCAGCGGCCTGGAGGTGGCAAAGGTGTTGAATGAAGATCCGTCTCAGGTGTTTAAAACGCTTGTTACCGTCGGAAAAAGCGGACAGCATTATGTATTTGTAGTTCCGGTTGGACGGGAGCTGGATTTAAAAAAAGCGGCGGAAGCCGTCGGAGAGAAAAAGATAGAGATGATCCATGCCAAAGAACTGCTTCCGCTGACAGGCTATATCCATGGCGGCTGTTCTCCGGTCGGAATGAAAAAGCGGTTTCCGACGATCATAGATGCCAGCAGCAGCTCCAAGGAAACTATTATGGTAAGCGGCGGGAAAATCGGCTGCCAGGTGGAACTGGCTTTGCAGGAATTAAAAAAAGCGATTCCGTTTGAATTGGCAGATTTGTGTAGCTGAAACAGTCAGAAAATTGTAACAGTTCAAGGGTTATCTGAACTGTTACAGTAAATTATTTTCGCAGCCTGCTGGCGGTTATCGGTCTATTGAAAAAGACGCGCGAAAAACGCCAGCATATGTTCGCTCCATTCCTTGCAGGAACACTGATATCCTAGTCCGACGCCGTGATCTCCGCTAGGAAAGACTTCGCATAAATGTGTTACGCCTGCTTTGTCAAGCGCTTCATTCAGGCGCCTGGTATTGCTCACCGGTACGGCGCCGTCATCTTCATTGGAAAATGCGTAAACCGGAGGGTAAGCAGCCGTAATATGCCGTTCTACAGACAGCTTTTCCCGCAGATTGTCATCTTGCCCGGTTAGATTCTGGCAGCTGCCTTCATGGTATTCCGATAAAAAGCTGATTACTGGATACAACAGCCCAATTCCGTCCGGCCTTGCACTGCAGTCTGCATAAGCAGCGGCTGCCTGTGTCAGGTTCCTGCGGTGTAGTTCTGCAAGCGCTTCTTTTTTCAAATCTTCCTGCAGCAGCGCTTCACTGGCGCAAAGATGTCCGCCTGCAGATGCGCCTACAATTAACACACGGTTTGGATCGATCCGGTACCATTTTGCATAAGCCCGTACATGCATAACCGCAAGTGCGAGATCCATTTGCGGAAGCGGATAATAATTCGGCGTTATACGGTAATTCAGCACAAAAGCTTTATAGCCGCCGTCCCGTTCCATCCGCTGTGCCAGCTGGATGCCTTCGGAATAAGCAGAAAGCATTTCATAACCGCCGCCGGGGCAGAGGATGACCGCCGGGCGCGCCGATGCCTGTTCCCGTTCCGAAATGGAAACGGCGGTGGATGGATATGGCGGCACGGATCCGGATGCAGGCATATGTGCAAAAGCGGCAGGATCTGTATCCGGGTTTGCGGTAAACAGCCACACGCCTTCGGCACAGTTTGTGTCCGCGTCAGGAATCCGGCTGTCAGGCGTTCTTGCCGGATCAAAGGCGGCGGACGGATGGCCTTCCGTCCAGAGCGGGACAAATCCAAAGCGCTGGCTGCATGCCGTGTCCATCAGAAGATTTGTGCATTCCAAAAATGAATCTGAGATAAACGGCACACCCCATTCCATCCGGTCTTCTTTTTCGATCTGGCTCATCGTATGTCCGTAATGCTCTTTTGGAATCCGTTCCAGCCAGCAGGTGGGGAACAGGTTGCCGATGGCCCGTCCGATAGGGCTTGTGTGCATGATTTGGTCAAAGGTGTTATTTTTCGTAAACATTTGTACTAGCTCCTTTCCGTACTGGTTGTTTCGCGAATCTCCGTAAAATCAAATAAATCCTCAATGGTCACTTCAAAAATCCGGGCGATGCTGTATACAAGCATCATAGACGGGTTATAACGGTTGCGCTCCAGCTGCATGATCGTCTGGCGGGAGACACCGACCAGATCGGCTAATTGCTGCTGGGTCATACGCCTGGTAGCCCTGTAAATATGAATCTTGCTTTCAAATGTGTAGTTATCTTTGGCTGCCAACAGCTGCACCACCTTTCGCTGTTTTCATAAAATCGTTGCAGGTTACAGAAGCAGTATACAATATTTTTAACATTGTGTAAATTATAAATTTAAATTTTTGGTTGATAAGCTGATCTTGATAGTAACAGTTCAGGCAGATTTGCGCAAAATGGCAAAATTCTGATTCCAGGCGACAGAATTGACATTGCGCCGTATTTTTTGGCTTACCGAAAGATTATGGTAAGCCACATCCCCCCGGCCAATCAAGATCTTTCGGAAAGCAAAAGATCGCAGCGCATGTTAAAAGTATTTCTTTTCTGGTTCATCCAGGTTAGTTATTATGCAATAAATATCATAATAACCAGGAGAAGCAGCATCACAATTTCGATGATTAATGCATAGCAAAAGCACTTGTATTTACGGACGACGATATTGGCATTATACGTTATTTCATCAGCCAGATCTTCTTCTATTTTCTGTATATCCCGATTCTGAAGCTCACTGCCTGCATACTGTTTAAATACTGCTTTCAGATATTGAATTTTGCCATATTGGGCAATCTTTTTATAAAGAATCAGATTATCGAATGCAGAATGATTTCCTTTATCCAGATTGTTTGTCCCCTTATCCGGATAGAATGAAAACAGTGCAATAATGGTAGAGATCAGCATACCTGCACAAATTATATAAATCAAAATATTTTTTTCATCCGGTTCTTTCAGATCCCAAATAAAAGGCACAGATGCGACATTCAATGCTATGATTGCCGCATTTTTAGCTTCTGCAAATGAAAGCCAGCTGTTAATATTGTTGAATATTTCCCTTAATAACTCTTGTATTTCCTTATGTTGATCCTCATTCATTTATGTGCCCTCTTTTAATCTGTCAAATACCATTTTTAAAGTATTTTTAAAATCCGGTACGGCTGGTTCTGAAAAACCTTCTACCTCCGATTCCTCTATCCACCGTATTTTTGAATGTTTCATTCTTTTACCGCAATCCATATCTACCTCGCCGATAACTTCTGCAAAGGTGATCATTCCCTTATCCTTTCCCTGCCCGTCTTCAATCTCATACATAGCTAAAGGGATTGGCTGTACGTCTGCACGGTTACCATTGCATTGTACCTTAATCTGTATATCAAAATCATTTTTATATTCATCCTCAATTTGTTGTGCCAGTGATTTTTCGAACATTCCTTTCGCACATCCAAATTCCCAGCATCCTTGAAATTTTTTCTGTTTTTGCTCCTTTGCATAATTAAAATTTTTGTTCTGCTTTTGTCGTAGCAAACGGCTACGCAGTGCAGTTTTAGCCAGAACTGAGGATCAAGGAGATGCCTTTCTTCTTTTTGTGATTCTTCTATAATTTTATCTATTTTAATAAATTTATCTTCCAATGCCTGATCTTTTAATATTTTTGTCAATGCATGATCTATGTCATCATACATATCTCTGTTAAGAGCAGATTCTGTTCTATTCGAAAAATACTCTTTTACCAGCATACAATTATCTTTTTCATCATAGTAAAAACTATCCTCAAACGGTATCCCTTCCACAAATTTTTGATCATAATACCAAATGACAGGATATAATCTGTTATGCCAGATCCCCTTTAAGCATTTGTAGGTTATAATATGAATATTTTTAAGGTAATCCGTATCTCTCGAAAGAATATAAGCTAGTTCATAGCTAATCACGAGGCGTCTGTCTTGTGTATTAGTTTTAATTCTGAATCCGGCATCAATATCATTTCCTAGAAATTCAATAATCCCATATCCTTCCTGCAGTTTAAATTTTTCTATCAAATTATCATATTGCTCTAACTTCTTTAATTTCTCACCAACAATCGCTATCCAGGCTGCTGCTTTTAAAGAAATAATATTTTGCATCTTCATCAGATCCAATTCCAAAGGGTCCAGATCCAGATCATCAAAAAAAGTGCCTTTCTTTAATTTATTAACAATAATATTCAATATCTCAAATATGTCGCTCACATATAAGAAAATATCCAGTTTTTCCTTAATTGGAACGATAAAAATGACTTCGTCCCCCAGCATTCTCCACATCTCTGCACTGGGCATTTTCTTGGCTACCATCTGACGGATTTTGTTAAACAGAGTTATGATTACCTTAGACCATCCGGTATAATTCAATGTTTTATACATGGAAGAATTGACAATATCAAAAGAGAAGAATACTTCTACGCTTCTTCGCTCAAGTAATTCTTCTCTTTCGTTGTTCAGATTCTGAATTTGTTCACTGTACTCTTGTAATTTTGCTGAAACTTCTTTTACATTTACCATTTTAAATACCCCAGAAATTTTCCCCTATTTGATGCTGCTTCTACGGAAACATTGAAATATTCGGCTATTTTGGATGTATTTACTTTATTTCCGTCCATACTTTCATTCATTTTCCGAAAATAATCCTCTTTTGGCATTAAAAATGCAGCTGCAAATTCATTTGCCTGATATTCCTTCTCAGAACTTCCGGATCTTTCATAGACATTCTGATCCTGTTTTCTCCATAATTCTTCATTTATTAAATATCCCATATGCAAAAATAAATGCCCCAATTCATGCGCAATTGTAAATCTTCTCCTTTTTTCATCCTGAAAGGGTGAAACTAATATTATAAAAGAATCTCCGTTTTTCTTTACTGCTCCATCGGAATAATTCAAATCAGGTTGTATAGTCCCGCCTAATGAATCCACGAGTTTATCAATATCCTTAACAGGAATTTGAATATTAAGAGAATGTAAAATATCCTCTGTTAACGAGTTTATCATTTTTCTGGTAGCTGCATCCATTCTCCCACATCCTTTCCTATCTTTTTATAAGCATATCACAATTTAACCCGGCATTCAATGTACAAACGTATGTTCTGGCATTAATTTACCATAAATAATCGTAAAATGCAAGTGTTTTTTCTTTTTTAGGCGCTTAGAAACAATTTTTTGCGCAAAATGGCAAAATTTTGATGCTGGGTGGCAGAATTGACATTGCGCTGTATTTTTTCGGCTTACCGAAAGATTATGGTTAGCCAGGGGGATGTGGCTAGCCTGTTTCATCCAGGTTAGGTATGAAAAGCAGCAAATAAAAAGGATGCCGTATCACACCCTGCACGCACAGGCCGTCAAACACAGCATCCTTTCCAACAGCAGCTTTATCAAGTTTTCTACAAAGTAATCTCATTTTGCGCCACACAATCCGTATATAAGAAAGGGGTAATCTTCTCCATGACGGATGTATCGTCCGAATTACACCTCAGCTTCTGCGGCTGTGTCAGGTCAAGCGCAAATACTCCAAGCAAGGATTTTGCATCCACCAGCCGTCTGCCCGAACCCATATCAAAATTCTCCTCAATCGTACTAATTACGTTTACAAAACTCCTTACCTGCTCTGCACTATTAAATTTAACAAATACCTGCTGCATAAAAACCTCTCCTTTCCTTTTTGTTTTTATAATTTCTTTTATCATATCATCAGGAAGATTCCTGATATAGTCTTGTACAAAGCAGCATCTTTTATTCATGTGTTATCGATTTCATTTGTATCAAAATCATATCTTATTTTAAGTCATTTGTGAATTGGCATTTTTCCCAATCTTTTCTGATTTTTTTGTATAAAATGATGAAATCCATTTCACAGTGTTTTGCTCTGAAACACAGGCGGACAGAAAAGCTGCAGCCTTGCCGCGAAATGAGACAGAATACATCCGCCCGGCCTAGATACCGTAAATTGCGGTACTGCCGGCGGAAAGCATTTCTGTGTACGTCGCGGCGAAAAGCAGCAGCTTTCCATATTTGTCAGATATAATTTTTCATACTCTGCTCCCATCCCCCGATATAGAATGTAAGCAATTACATTTTATATTTTTGCATATTTTTCATATAAAGTCAATATCTTCTTTTTAAATTTTTTATAATCTTTACATTTGAATTAGAAATATCTAAAATAATTCGGCTTATTGCCAAATAATGCAAAATTCCACTTGCTTTCTTTGGAACTTTCATGTATAATAAATGCAATTTCGTTGTAACTGCTTACACACCAGCGTTGCATCTAGTCAGAAGGTGATGATCATGGCAATGACCATTTATGATATTTCACAAAAAGCGGGCGTATCCATCGCAACCGTTTCCCGGGTAATCAACGGAAGCGGAAATGTGAAGGCGTCCACGCAGCAAAAAGTCATGGATATTATCAGGAAGTATGACTATACACCGAATGCTTATGCCCGCGGCATGGGACTGAATTCGATCCGTACGGTCGGCATTCTTTGTGCGGACTGTTCCGATTTGTATTTGGCGAAAGCGGTTTATTTGCTGGAACAGGATCTGCAGGCAAACGGATATGAGGCGCTGCTTTGCTGTACCGGCTATAATCCGGACGCCAGAAAAAATTATTTGAACCTGATCCTGTCTAAAAAAGTGGACAGCATTATCCTGGTAGGGTCAAACTTTATCGCACCCACCGAAGTGGAAAATGCCTATATTGCGGAGGCTGCCGAACAGGTTCCGATTATGCTTTTAAATGCGTCTTACGACCATCCGAATGTATACAGCACGCTGTGCGACGACCACGCTGCGATGTATGAAGCGGCGTCTGCCATGCTGGACGCAGGGATACACAGGATTTTGTATTTGTATAATTCCAACTCCTACAGCGGCACGCGCAAGCGCAAAGGGATAGAGGACGCCTTAAAAAATGCTGGTATCACGGATATTCAAACGTATGTACGCTTTTATAGCGGAAAAATAGACCAACTGGGTGCTGTGATTGATTTTATCGGACAGATCGCAGACAGTGGTGTTGTTTTTGACGGCGTCATCGCTTCTGAGGACTCGCTTGCCATCGGGGCGGTCAAGTATGCCAGGTGCAGGGGGCTTTGCGTCCCGCGGGATTTTTCCGTGATCGGCTGCAACAACTCTATTCTGACGGACTGCTGTACGCCGGAGCTGACTTCCATAGACAACCGTCTGGAAACGCTTTCTCATCAGCTGGTGCAGACATTGTTAGATGTCATTCATGGAGAAGAGGTGCCGAAAAAAGCAATTTTTTCAGGAAAACTGATCAAGCGCAGCACGACAAATTTTTAAATTCAGAACTTGTGAATCTATCCGGAAACGGGTATAATAAAGAAAGAGGACAAATTTTATGAAACAATTTATGGACAAAGATTTTCTGCTCTCCAACGAGACCGCACAGAAGCTGTATGCCGACAATGCAGCGGATACACCGATTTTAGACTATCACTGCCATATCAATCCGCAGGAAATTTTCGAAGACCGCCAGTTCGAAAATATTACGCAGGTATGGCTCGGCGGCGACCATTACAAGTGGCGTTTTATGCGTTCCTGCGGCGTAGAGGAACGTTATATTACCGGTGACGCTCCGGACAAGGAAAAATTCATCAAATGGGCGGAATGCGTTGGCAAGGCTATCGGCAACCCGTTGTTCCACTGGTCCCATCTGGAGCTGCAGAAATATTTTGATTACCACGGCGTTCTGAATAAAAAAACAGCCGAAGAAGTATGGGAACTGTGCAACAAAAAGCTGGCGGACCCTTCCATGTCTGTCCGCAGCCTGATCAAACAGTCAAATGTAACCCTGATCTGCACGACGGATGATCCGGTAGATTCGCTGGAGTGGCATAAAAAAATTGCGGAAGACGATTCCTTTGATGTGCAGGTGCTTCCGGCATGGCGTCCGGACAAGGCGATGAACCTGGAAAAACCGACCTTCGGCGAATATTTGTCCGCCTTATCAGAGGCATCCGGCGTTGCGGTCCGCACGTTTGCAGATTTAAAACAGGCCCTTTCCAAGCGCATGGACTTTTTTGCATCCATGGGCTGTTCGGTATCCGATCATGGATTAGAGTATGTTATGTACGCGCCTGCTGCTGACGATGAAATAGAAGCTATTTTTGCAAAACGGCTTGCCGGGGAAGGCATTACCCGTGAGGAAGAGCTGAAATATAAAACCGCTTTTATGATATTTGTCGGAAAAGAATATGCGAAGCGCGGCTGGGTGATGCAGCTGCACTACGGCTGCAAGCGTGACAACAATACGCTCCAGTTCGACAAATTAGGCCCGGACACCGGCTATGACTGTATCAATAATTATGCGCCGTCTTCGGAGATCGCAGATTATCTGAATGCGCTGATTAAGACGGATGAGCTTCCGAAGACGATTATCTACAGCCTGAACCCGAACGACAATCAGGCCATCGGCACGATCCTTGGATGCTTCCAGGATTCCACAGCCGTTGCCAAGATCCAGCAGGGTTCCGCGTGGTGGTTCAATGACCACAAGACCGGCATGCAGGATCAGATGATCTCGCTTGCAAACCTTGGAAATTTATCCGGCTTTGTCGGCATGCTGACGGATTCCAGAAGCTTTTTGTCTTATACCAGACATGATTATTTCCGCAGGATTTTATGCAACCTGCTCGGTACCTGGGTAGAAGACGGAGAGTATCCGGCGGATTTTGAGACGTTAAACGAGATTGTAAAAGATATCTGCTATAACAACGCTGTCAGATATTTTGGCTTTGACCTGGAGGTACAGGCATAAAGGCCGCAGAAATTTGACGCGTTTTCTATAAACTCCTAAATATTTTAATCCCTTTGGCAGCGGAAAACAGCCAGTCCGCTGCCTGGAAAAGGGATTCTTTTTCACAGGCATTTCCCCAATTATTTCGGAAAAAATACCCGATTCTGATGACACAGCATCTTTTTTATGGTAAACTGGTAAGATATGAGGACACAACTGAAAGATTCCAGGGGGATTGTTTCGTATGAAAGAACGAAAAATAGACCAAACCTTGCTTGCATACATTCAGACACTGTTAAACAACCCTGAGGACGGCGCTGCAGATACCAGCCGCCAGGCATACGGCATGATCCGGTTTATGGATGAGATGCCGGGCGGATTTTTGATCTACCATGCAAACGAAGAGGAACGGATCGTATACGCGAACAAAGCGCTGCTGCGTATCTGCCAATGTGATACACTGGACGAATTCCGTGAGCTTACCGGAAATTCCTTTCAGGGCTTTGTCCATCCCGACGACTTTGCCATGGTGGAGAAAAGCATCCGGGAACAAATCGCAGACAGCCAGTACGACCTGGACTATGTAGAATACCGGGTCCGGCGCAGGGATGGCGAGATCCGGTGGGTGGAAGATTACGGGCATTTCATCCACAGCGATACGGCAGGTGATATTTTTTATGTATTTATCGGGGATGCGACAGAGAAAAGGCAGATGCAGCAGGCAATCCTGGCGGAACAGGTCAAAAAGGAGCAGGCGCTGAAAGACCTGATCGACCATTACCATAATGAGATTAAAATGATCAGCCAGGAGCATCTGCGCCGCCTGGAGGTGATCGAAGGGCTGAGCATTAATTACGAATCTATACTTTATGCCGACCTGGATCAGGACCGTATCCTGCCCTACCGCCTGAGCAGCCGGACGCAGCTGCAGTTTGAGAACAAGAATCAGCCGCGCAGCTTTACCTGGTATACGGCGGATTATATCCGTGTCTGGGTACACCCGGAAGACCGCGAAGCCCTGTCCCGCCAGACCGCGCCTGCGTATATCCGGGAACAGCTGACGATTCACAAAACCTATTATATTAATTACAAGGTCATCAAAGACGGTGAAATCCAGTATCTGCAGCTGCGCATCGTCAATGTCACAAACGGCGGCCAGATCTCCCAGATCGTACTCGGATACCGCAGGGTGGACGACGAGGTGCGCCGTGAAATGGAGCAAAAACAGCTGTTAAAAGAAGCTTTGAACAATGCCAACCTCGCGATTACGGCAAAAAACACGTTCCTGTCCAATATGTCTCATGATATGCGTACGCCGCTGAATGCGATTTTCGGATTTACGGCGCTTGCAAGAGATCACCTGTATGAGCAGGATAACCTGAAATACTATCTGAACCGGATCAATACTTCCAGCGAGCAGCTGCTGGATCTGATCGATAAAGTATTGGAGATTGCAAGCACGGAATCCTCGGATACCCATATCGCGGAGAGCGAATGCAGCCTGCCGAAAGTAATGGAAAACGTAAAGGATGCCATGCTTGCGCTTTCCGCGGAAAAACAGATCGAAATTGTGCTGGACGCTTCCGGCTTATCGCACCGTGATATTTACGGTGATCAGGACAAGCTGGAAAAAATATTGATTTACCTGACGCATAATGCCATCAGATATACGCCGGACGGCGGCCTTGTCACGCTTAGCGCCACGGAGCTGAATGCTCTGCCCAATGATCATGCGGTCTACCAGTTCGTAGTAGAAGATAACGGCATCGGGATCAGCCCCGAATTTCTCGGACGCATTTATGAACCGTTTGAACGTGAAAAAAACACCACGTTCAGCGGCGTGCTCGGTACCGGGCTGGGGCTGACCATTGTGAAAAACATGGTAACGGTGCTGGGAGGGACGATTGAAGTGCAAAGCGCGGTAGGGAAAGGCACGAAGTTTACCGTAACCTTCCGGTTCCGGACACAAAACCATCCGGTCCCGTTTTGCATGAGTACAGATGAAACGATCGAATACCTGTCGCGCCGCAAAATCCTGCTTGTCGAAGATAATGAGATTAACCTGGAGATTGAGACAGCCATTCTCGAAGGGCTCGGATTCGTTATCGATACAGCTGAAAACGGCAGCGTTGCGGTAGAAATGATGCAAAAGGCCTCAGCGGAAGAATATGCCCTGATCCTGATGGATATCCAGATGCCGGTGATGAACGGCCGCCAGGCTGCCAGGGCGATCCGTAAGCTGGAAAATCAGACATTAGCGCGCGTCCCGATTATTGCGCTTTCCGCAGACGCGTTTGAAAGCGATAAGCGCAAATCCATTGAGAGCGGCATGGATGCACATCTGCCAAAACCAATCGATGTTCCCGTACTGTTGGAAACGATTGCGAAAACGATTCAGACGCACCGCTATCTGTATGGTGATCCGGGCAGCTGATTTTGCCTGGATCACACAATGTAATATGAAAGATTGCGGTAATCAGCAAAGAAATATAACCTCCTTTATTCAGACAGGTTCTCCATCATTTTCCCGATCACCTCGAAGAAAACGGCCATCTTTTCTTCCGGAATATCCCGGATCAGTGTTTCTTCCAGCCCCGTTAAGTCTGCCACCACCTGCTGCTGGTACTGCAGCGCCTTATCGGTCAGGATAATTTTTTTCAGCCTGTTATCATACGGCACCGGTTCCCTCGTCAGCAGCCCCTTTTGCTCCATCTGTTTCAGCAATTCGGAGGCTGTCGGCGGACGGATACCGTATTCTTCCTCGATATCCTTCTGAAATACATCATCCGTCTGGGAGAGCAGAAAATGAAGCGTCCGGCCCTGGGAACCGCTGAACTCCTTTTTCGCCGAAAGCAGTTCAATCCTTCGGCGCAGCTTATTGTTCAGCCTGCCAATGCTTCTTGCCGCGCTTTGCGTAAGTGAAATCATGAATAGTTACCTGCCTTTCTTCTTCATTTAGTTTCCTAAGAAATTGTAGAAGCTCTCTTGGGAAATGTCAAGACTTTGTTACTGTTTCTACTTTGTTCAAGCACTTGCTGCTTGGACAAGGCCAAAGAATGTGGCCTGCCAGACTTTTTTGATTTTATGTTTGTTTTTGCAGCAGCATTGCACGATCTGGATATTTCTGTTATAATGCCAGGAAAAACCATATGCAGAGATAAAGGAGAGTAACCAAATGACACAATCAAAAATAAAATCCCGCAACGGGGCGATTGATTTTTGGAAATTTGTCTTTTCCATTATGGTCGTCCAGTTCCATTCTTCCAATCTGACGAAAATCAAAACGACGCCCTTTGTAGGGGCGGCTATTGCAGTAGAGTTTTTCTTTTTGGTATCCGGATATCTGATGGCGGCTTCGATTTCGCGCTATCAGGAAGCAGAGATTTTAGTGGGCAGAGACAGCCGTAATTTTATGCTGCATAAAATCAAAGGCTTGTGCCCGGAGATTTTTATTGCATGGGGCATTGGATATGTGGTGCAGCACATCGCAAAGAAAAATGTCACGCCGTCCTCGCTGGCCAAGGACCTGATGACCGGCGTATGGGACATGTTCTTTCTGCGGGAGTCCGGGTTGGAAGGGTTTAAGGCCAATCCGGCCGCATGGTACATTTCCGCGATGCTTTTAGCGATGCTTGTATTAGTTCCGCTGTTTTTCAAAAACAGGGATATTTTCGTAAATGTATGGGCGCCGGTTCTTGCGATCGCCACGCTCGGATGGCTGTCGAAAAACGTCGGCGACCTGCGCGGGCCGACGGACTGGCTTGGGCTCTGCTACAAGGGCTGGCTGCGCGCGGTCGGGGAGCTGTGCCTGGGTGTAATCTTATGGGGGATCTGCCAGAGGATGAAACATGTGCGGTATACCAGGCTGGCGAAATGGCTGTTTACGTTTCTGGAGCTGTTTTGCTATCTGGGCGTCATTGCCTGGTCTTACAGCCACAAAGGATCGCAGATGGATTTTGTAATGCTGCTGCTGTTTGCGGCCGGAGTTGTCGTGACATTCAGCGGGAACAGCCTGCTTTCATCATTTTTTAATAAACCGCTGGTATACTTTCTCGGAAAAGTCAGCTTCCCGATTTATTTGTCGCATAATTACTGGAGCCATGCGCTTGTCAGGATGTATCCCGGACAGGCATACGCACAGCTGTATCCGAAATATGTGCTGGCGTCTTTTGCGACGACCATTGTTATTTACCTGACAGCGGCAGGGTTCCGCAGGATTGCGCCGGCATTTTTTGCCCAGTGCCGCAGATTGCTGCTGGAAACGGACCAGTAACAGTATCAGGATTGTAAGATACTGTGGATAAAAGGTGGAAACAGGTACGTACAAAGGATAGCGGCGGATTAAAGTGGAAACAGGTACGCACGAAGGATAGCGGTGGATAAAAGTGGAAGCCGGTACGCACAAAGTATAAAGGAATGGTAATATGAAGATACTGGTAGTGGAAGATGAAAAGGATATGAACCATATTATTAAAAAAGAGCTGGAGTCGGAAGGCTATCTGGTAGATAACTGCTACGACGGGGAAAGCGCCTATGACTATCTGGTTATGGAGGAATACGACGGCGTGGTGCTGGATGTGATGCTGCCGGGGATGAACGGGTTTGAGGTGCTTAAAAAAGCCCGCAGCCGCGGGGTGCAGACGCCGGTGCTGTTTTTATCGGCGCGCAGCCATATCGATGATATTGTAGAAGGACTGGATATCGGTGCAGATGACTATATGGTCAAACCGTTTGCCTTTCAGGAGCTGTCCGCCAGGGTGCGTGCGATGACGCGCAAAAAAGCGGGCGTGCGTGAAAATATTTACCGCTGCGGCGACCTGGTCGTAGACTGCAATGAGCATATGGTGCGGCGCGGGGATGCGGTGATTAACCTTTCCCCGAAGGAGTTTTCCGTGCTGCTGTATCTGATCCGCAACCAGAATATCGTTGTTTCCAGGGAACAGATCGAAGCGAATATCTGGGATATGGAGCATGACAGCTATTCCAATGTGATTGATGTCTATATCCGCTATCTGCGTAAAAAAATCGATGATCCATGCGACGTGAAGCTGATCCGGACAATCCGAGGGGTGGGGTATGTATTAAGGGCAGAAGAGTAAAACAGGTAACGATCGGGCGGCATATTCTGCAGCTTTTGATCGCGGCATTGGCAGTGATGGCCGCGGTGATGCTGATTTTTGTGCATATCCTGGCAAATGCGGCTGTGGAATATGATATCCGCCAGAGCCTGGAGCGGATTGCTTATAAGAATATGAAAGAAATCCAGGTGGACGGGACAGGAAAGATTATTTATAAGGAAGACTTTACGCTGGCAGAGGGGGATATCCATTTTCTTGTACTGGATGCGGACGGACAGCTGGTGTTTGGGGAATATCCGCAAAGCTGCCCGCAGGATATTCCGGTAAGCACAAAAAAAATGCACCAGGTAACGAACGACGGGGAAGAATTTTATATCCGCGATATGCGCAAGCATTATAATGGATATATTTATTTATGCATGCGGGCGATTGTGCGCAAATCAGATGCATACAGCAGGTATCAGACATTGGAATATCTGGCGTATATCAGCATTCTGGTCGTGTTCGGTATTGCGATTTTCTGCGGGATGTTTTTATCCAGGCATATTTCCGGCTCTTTAAAGGCCATGTGCAGATCTGCGGAGATGATCGGGCAGAACCGGAATATGTCAAGCCGTATGGAATATGACGGCAGGTTTTATGAGCTGGAGGTGCTGACGCAGGCAAATAACCGGATGCTGGACCGCCTGGAAGAGACATTCCGCCAGCAGGAGCAGTTTACCTCCGATGTAGCGCATGAGCTGCGCACGCCGGTCGCGGTTATGACGGCGCAGTGCCAGTACGCCCATGGCAAATCCGTCAGCCCGGAAGAATACAGGGAAGCGTTTGAAGTGATCGAACGCCAGTCCTTTAAAATCGGTGAGATTATCTCCCGCCTGCTGGAGCTGTCCAGGCTGGATTATGACCGCAGGCAGATTGAAAAAGAAGATTTGGACCTGCCGGAGCTGGTGGAATCGGTCTGCGAGGACCTGCAGCAGAAATACGAAGACAGCCTGCAGCTTCAGCTGCGGCTGGCCCAGGCACATGCGGTCGGCGATATCAGCCTGATTATGATTGCCATACAAAATTTAATTACAAATGCTATAAGGTATAGCAAAGCTGCAAGCCCGATCGAGGTAGAGACGGGAATGCGCGGGGAAATGGCATATGTTTTGGTAAAAGATTACGGAGCGGGGATCAGTGAAGAAGATCTCCCGCATATTTTCAAACGGTTTTATAAGGCAGACAAATCCAGAAATTCGATCGGATTTGGCCTGGGGCTTCCGCTGACGATGAAAATCGCGCAAAAACACGGCGGCACGGTATTGGCAGAGAGCAGGCAGGGGGAAGGAAGCACGTTCACCCTGTTGCTGCCCCGGACCGGAGCGGATGCAGTGACAAATACCGGACTAAATAGATAAACATAAACAATATACAGATCAGAGCAGACAATGACCCGGACGCCAACACGGCAGCATAAGTATGGGCAGAGGAGCTGTCTGCAGCAGATGGGAAAAGGAGAAGATCACAGATGGATGATATTACAAAAACAGGCCGGGAAGAGGAACGCCAGATTACCTGGCATCCGATGGCCGTCACCCGTGAACGGCGGGAAGCATTATTAGGGCAGACTGCGGCAACCATATGGCTGACCGGGCTGTCCGGCTCGGGAAAATCTACACTTGCAAATGCGCTGGAACAGCTGCTTGCCGAAGAAGGCATGCATACGATGCTGCTGGACGGGGACAACATACGCTTCGGGCTGAACCGCGACTTAGGGTTTTCACAGGAAGACCGGGTGGAAAATATCCGCAGGATCGCAGAAGTCGCCAGGCTTTTCAACGACGCAGGGCTGATCGTGCTGACGTCATTTATTTCTCCCTACCGTGCAGACCGGCAGTCAGCGCGTAACATTCTCGGGGACAGTTTTATTGAGGTATATGTGAGCACACCGCTGGAAGAATGCGAAAGGCGGGATGTCAAGCGGCTGTACCAGGCTGCAAGAAAAGGAAAAATCGCGCAGTTTACAGGAATTACCAGCGCCTATGAACAGCCGCTTTCGCCGGAAATAACGATGGATACAACAGGCAGGGATATCAGGGAGTGCGCCCTGGAGCTGCTGGATACGCTTAAAACGCGATGGGGCAGAGGCAGAAGATAACAGATGTGATAGATGCAAAAGGGAAAGAAGGAAGGTATTTTGGGATGAAAAAAACACTTTATGTACACATCGGCACGACAAAGACGGGTACGACAGCGATACAAAGCTTTTGTATTGATAACCAGGAAACACTGAATCAACAAGGGTACTGCTACCCGCTGTTTCCCTATCGCTATCCGGACGTATCCGAAAGGCGCAATGCGCGTTTCCTGCTGGAAGAAGCATCCGACCGCCAGGGAGGCATTTTCCGGGAAGGCATGGATAAGATCCGGGAACTGTTCCAGACATTTAGCAATATCATCGTGTCTGATGAAGGGATCTGGTCTGCGCCCTATGAACAGAGGGTTACGATGTGGCGTGCATTAAAAGCGGAAGCAAAAGAAGCCGGATTCCAGATCCGGATCATCGTCTATTTAAGAAGACAGGATACGTATTTAATATCCGGATGGAACCAGATGGTAAAAAGCGGGATCGGAAACAGTGCGGGTGTCGCGTGGAAGGACTATGTAAACGATCTGGTCCATATCAACAAAATGTATTATGCGACACATTTAAAAAAACTCAGCGCCTTTTTTGGAAAAAAGAACCTGATAGTCAGGCGGTTCGAACCAAAGCATTTTGCAGGCGGTTCCATTTACGCAGATTTTCTGCAGGCCGTCGGGCTGGAGCTGACGGACGAATTTAAAATCGAACAGCCGATGCGCAATACCAGGCTGGCAGGCAATACACATGAGATCCAGCGGGTACTCAACGGAATGCCGGAAATGACACCGTCTTTTCATAGCTTTTTCAGGCAGGCGCTGCTGTCATTTGCAGATTTGTCGGGGGAGATTTACCCTTGCGAGATGTTCTCCAAGAAAGAAGCAGAAGCTTTTATGGACAGGTACCGGGAGGAAAACAGGCAGGTGTCGGAAGAGTTTTTTGACGGCGGGGAGCTGTTTGACCTTAGCTGGAAGGATATTCCGAAATGGGAGAAGGAGAACCCTTATATGCAGGATGACCTGATCCGGTTCGTCGGGGCCTGCTGTATGCGTCTGGTGCGGGAAAATCAGGAGCTGCGCGGCAGGGTGGAGAAGCTGGAGAAGAGCCAGACGGTGCTGAGAAATCCGGTGTATGCAATTATGAAGCGGAAGGCGGCGAAAGCCAAAGGAAGGTAGGGGATGCGGTCGCCGGGGGAGGGGATGGCTTCCTGAAAGGGTTTGAGCGGCCAGGGGGATATGGCTGCGCGGACGACTCTGCGGGCTGTGGCCAGGGGACGCGCCGGGAGACACACCTTGGGC
>CANOET010000009.1 GCA_947564835.1 uncultured Eubacterium sp.
TGTGCATACGGACCGGGTGATGCGGGATACGTTCTGGGTTGGGGTGTATCCGGGGCTGACAGCCGAGAGGGTGGAATATGTGGCGGAGTCGGTGCTGGAATCCGTATGATGGAGTCTGGCCAGCGTCGGTGCCGGAGTCAGTATGAGGAAGCCGGTATCAGTGTCAGTATGAGAAAGCCGGTGTCAGTATAAATATAAGTATAAGGGGATCTTTGCTGGAGACAGCACCGGAACCGGCATGGCAGAGCCTGTGTTGGAGGCAGCGCCGTAGTCGGCATGGCAGAGCCTGTGTTGGAGGCAGCGCCGTAGCCAGCATGGCAGAGCCTGTATGAGGGCAGTGCCGTAGTCAGAATGACAGGAAAGCTCATGAACGGACGGCAGACGGCGCGGTGTGTAAAACGGCGGATAAGGGTCTGGTATTTCATCCAGCTGCATGGCAGCGGATGGCTTGGTAAAGATCAGAAAGAGTAAGGGAGCGTCAGGGATGAGGAGGAAAATCAGGGTTGCGGATTATATCGCAGGCTTTCTGGTAAAGAACGGAATCACCCACGTGTTTACGGTTACCGGGGGCGGCGCCATGCATCTGAACGATGCATTCGGCCATAAAGAAGGGTTGACCTGCATCTACCAGCACCATGAGCAGGCATGCGCCATGGCGGCGGAGGCATATGCGAGGGTCCATAACCGGATGGCGGCAGTCTGCGTGACGACCGGGCCGGGCGGCACGAATGCGCTGACCGGGGTGCTGGGGGCCTGGCTGGATTCGATCCCGCTGCTGGTTATTTCCGGGCAGGTGCGCAGCGATCTGACAGCACGCAGCACGGGGCTTAATATCCGTGCGCTGGGAGACCAGGAGTTTGATATTACGAAGGCCGTGCAGTGTATGACGAAATATGCACAGATGGTGACAGAGCCGGAAAAGGTTCCCGGCTGCCTGGAAAAAGCGGTATTCCTTGCAAAATCCGGAAGGCCCGGCCCGTGCTGGCTGGATATCCCGCTGGATGTGCAGGGGGCTTATGTGGAGCCGGAAGGCCTGGCATGTGATTTAGCGGTGCAGAAGGAATGTGAAAATACCGCAGGCCCGTATGCCCTGCCGCCGAAAGCGGCGGACCAGACTGCGGCCCGGATAATAGAAAAGCTGCAGACGGCAGAAAGGCCCGTGATCCATGCGGGGAACGGGGTCCGGACAGCCGGGGCCGGGGAGCTTTTGCTGCAGGCGGCGGAAAAACTGCAGGTGCCGGTGGTAACCGGATGGAACAGCATCGACCTGATTGATGACAGCCATCCGTTATATGCGGGACGTGCCGGGATCATGGGTGACCGTGCAGGCAACTGGGCGGTGCAAAGCAGCGACGTGCTGTTTTCGGTTGGAAGCAGGCTGTCCATCCGCCAGGTCGGGTATGCATACAAAAGCTGGGCGCCGCATGCTTATACGATTGTGGCGGACATTGACCGGGAGGAACTGAAAAAGCCTACGATCCATGCGGACCTGCCAGTCTGGGCGGATGCTTATGACCTGCTGGATGCAATGATCCGTAACCTGGAGCAGCCGCATCCGCGAAAGACCGCGCAGAGACGGGATGGAGAAAAGCGGGCGCGTGGCGAGGAAAGAAGCAGCAGGAGACAGCCAGAATCCGGGATGGATGGAATGGGAAACAGCCGGATATCGTTGGAAAACGGGCCTGCCCCAGAACTGCCACACGGAGCATGGATCAAACGCTGCCTGGAATGGCGGAGGCAGTACCCGGTGGTGCAGGAAAAGCATTTCAGCCAGCAGCAGCCGGCCAATGTGTATGCCTTTATCCGTACACTCAGCGAAGCCCTTCCGCAAGGGCAGATAACGGTCGTCGGGAACGGCTCCGCAAGCGTGGCGGGCAGCCAGGCATTTGTGGTCAAACCCGGGCAGCGGTTTCTGATTAATTCCGGGGCGGCTTCCATGGGCTATGACCTCCCGGCGGCAATAGGGGCGTGCTTTGCGTCGGGCAGGCAGGAAATATTGTGCCTGACCGGGGACGGGAGCATCCAGATGAACCTGCAGGAGCTGCAGACGATTATCCACCACAGGCTCCCGGTCAAAATATTTGTGATGAACAACGGCGGCTACCATTCCATACGACAGACCCAGCACAGCTATTTTCCAAGGCCGCTTGTGGGTGTCGGGACAGACAGCGGGGATCTTAGCTTCCCGTCCATGGAAAAGCTGGCGCAGGCTTATGGGTATCCGTATTTTCAGGTTAACAGCAATGCGCAGCTGGGAAACATACCGGGGATCCTTAAGACGGAGGGGTTTTGTATCTGCGAGGTGGTTGTGGACACAAAACAGTGTTTTGAACCGAAGGCCGCATCGGAAAAACTTGCAGACGGGCGGATGGTGTCGCTGCCGCTGGAAGACCTTGTGCCGCGGCTGCCGAAGGAAGAGCTGGAGCAAGTGATACAGGTGGATGTAATCCGGAGCAGGTGATATAGGCGGATGTAAGGAAGAGCCGGAATAGGTGATGCAGGCAGATATAAGGAAAAGCCAAAGTGGATGATGCAGGCAGATATAAGGAAAAGCTGGAGTGGATGATACAGACGGATGTTCGGATACACATAGGATGGACAGAGGGACATGAAGAAGATCAGCATAGTAATACCATGCTATAACGAAGTGGAAAATGTGGCTCTGATGGCCTTTACGGTGGACAATGTGCTGCGGGAGGCGCTGCCGCGGTATGATTACGAAATCCTGTTTATAGACAACCGTTCCACGGACGGGACCAGGGAAGCGCTGGAGGAAGTGTGCGCCGGGAACCGGAAGGTAAAGGCGATCTTTAACGTGACGAATTTCGGGCAGTTTAACTCCCCGTTTTACGCGATGTGCCAGGCTTCGGGCGACTGTGTGGTTTGCATGTGCTGTGATTTTCAGGATCCGGTGGAGCTGATCCCGCGGTTTGTGGAGGAATGGGAAAAAGGGCACCGGATTGTCAGCGGCGTGAAGACAAGCAGCCGGGAAAACAAAGCGGTATATTTTCTGCGGACAATGTACTACAGGATCATTAAAAATATGTCCGCAGCGGAGATGATCGAACACTTTACCGGATTTGGATTATATGACCAGTCGTTTATCCGGCTTTTAAGGGAACTGGACGACCCGGTGCCGTTCATCCGCGGGATTGTGGCGGAGTACGGGAAGGGATTTAACCGTGTAGAAGTGCCGTACCGGCAGGAGAAGCGGCGCGCGGGGAAGACGCACAACAGTTTTTACAGCTTGTATGATGCGGCGATGCTGAGTTTTACTTCGTATACGAAGGTGGGGCTGAGGCTTGCGACGTTTCTGGGGTTCGGGGCCTCAGCGGTGAGCCTTTGCGTAGCATTGTTTTATCTGGTGTATAAGCTGACGCACTGGTATACGTTCCAGGCAGGGAATGCGCCGATGGTGATCGGGATTTTCCTTCTGGGGTCGGTGCAGCTGTTTTTTATCGGACTGCTGGGGGAATACATCCTGAATATCAATACAAGGGTGATACACAGGCCGCTGGTGGTGGAGGAAAAAAGGCTGAATTTTGAAGAAGAGGCAGGGACAGGTCCGGAAACTGCAAAAAAGGCAGAAGAAAAGGGTGGTTTCAGGTAAGGACAAAAAGCAGGACAGTTGCAGAACCGGGCAGTGAGAAAGAATATGACAGGGAAGAAAGCTGCAGAGAGAAAAAGAACATGACAGGGAAGACAGATGCAGAAAGAAAAGGATGGCAGGATATGGATCACGAAACGAATCCATGAAACATAAAGCAGGCAGGGAAAGACGCAGAGATGAAAAAAGTGATTACGTATGGTTCTTTTGATTTATTTCATGAAGGGCATTACAATCTCTTGAAAAGAGCAAAAGCATTAGGGGATTACCTGATTGTCGGTGTAACGACAGAGCAGTATGATGAATCCCGCGGAAAACTGAATATCGTGGATTCCCTGGATAAACGGATTGAGCATGTCAGGCAGACCGGGTTTGCGGATGAGGTGATTGTGGAGGATCATCCTGGGCAGAAAGCAGAAGATGTGCAGAAATTCGGAATTGATATTTTTGCGATTGGTTCTGACTGGGCTGGGGCATTTGACCATATGGAACAGTTTTGTACAGTTGTGTATCTGGAAAGGACGAAGAATATCTCATCCACTCTGTTGCGTTCCAGGCAGTATCCGATTATCCGTATTGGAGTCGTTGGAACTGGACGTATAGCCATGCGTTTTGTACCGGAGGCAAAGTATGTGAGTGGCGTGATTGTTAGCAGTGTTTATAATCCCTGCCGTAAAAGCGCGGAGGAATTTGGTGAAAGGTATGAGCTGGATTTGGCAACGGATCATCTTGATGAGCTTTTGGGAACATCGGATGCGGTATATGTGGCGTCGCCTCACCAGACGCATTATGAATATACAAAAATAGCCTTGGAACAGGGGAAACATGTGCTCTGCGAAAAACCGCTGGCATTTAAAAGGACTGAGGCAGAAGAGCTGTTTGCATTAGCATATCGGAAAGATCTGGTGCTGCTGGAGGCAATTAAAACGGCATATTGTCCAGGGTTTGTGCAGCTGGTTGGCATGGCTAAGAGCGGCGCGATCGGACAGATCTGTGATGTGGAAGCATGTTTTACAAGGTTGACCGGCGAAGAGCTCAGAGAACGTACAGATACGGTATATGGTGGTGGATTTACAGAATTTGGAAGCCACACCCTGCTGCCTATTATGAAGCTGATGGGGACAGACTACAAAGATGTAAGGTTTGACAGTATTTTAGATCAGAATGGGATTGACTTGTATACAAAAGCGTCTTTTGTGTATGAAAACGGGATGGCGCTTTCCAAAAGCGGGGTAGGTGTAAAGTCGGAAGGACAGCTTGTTGTAGCAGGAACCAAAGGGTATATTCTGGCGGAGTCACCGTGGTGGCTGACCCAGTATTTTGAAGTGCGTTATGAGGATCCGATGAGAAAGGAACGGTATTTCTCCAATTTTTTGGGAGACGGGCTGCGTTATGAGATCAGCGATTTTGCATATATGATCCAAGGGCATCAGGGGAGGGCATTTAAGTTTACGGCGGATGAATCGGTGGCGATTGCAGGGGTAATGGAGAGGTTTTTGTTCAAACGAGAGAAAATGAAAAACAGATAATGGCAGAAAGGGAACATAAAGTGGAGGCGGTATGCTGGAATTAGATGATGTAACCTTGCGCAGACTGCAGATGATTGAACTGGAACTTTTGGCAGAAGTTCACAGGATCTGTGAAAAATGCGGGATTCATTACAATATAATAGCCGGAACATTGCTTGGAGCTGTGCGGCATAAGGGATTTATTCCTTGGGATGACGATGCAGACGTGGCGATGATGCGCCCGGAATATGAAAAATTCCGAAAGATATGCCGTACGGAGCTGGATCGGACAAGGTTCTATTTCCAGGATCAGAGAAATACGCCTGGATATCGTTGGGGTTATGGGAAACTGCGCAGAAAAAATACACTGTTTTTGCGGGAACGTCAGGAGCATATGCCTTATAACCAGGGGGTGTTTATCGATATATTTCCACTGGATTATGTTCCTCATAATATGATCCTGCGGCGACTCCATAATATGCGATGTTTTTTGTACCGTAAGTTTTTTTGGGCAGAAGCAGGCAGAAAAGCTGACCAGAGTCCGGCTATGCGTCTGTTGTACAGTATGATGTGCAGAGTGCCGGAACAGATACTGAAAAAAAGTTTTTATAGGTTTATATGTAAGAGTAACCAGAAAAAGTCCGGATGGGTGCGGATTCTTACATTTCCTACACCTAATAAGGCTTATGGCTATCGTGTGGAATGGTATCTGCATTCAGAAGAGTTTTTGTTTGAGGGTAGGAAGTTCTGGGGAATACGGGATTATGACGATTACCTTTCTTTTAAGTATGGAGATTACAGGGAACTGCCGCCGCAAGAAGAACGGAAAGTTCATGCCGTGAGCAGCATTAAGGTGTGAAAGGAAAGAATAAAGATGAAATTGTTTGTATGGGGAACCGGAAGGCTGGCTGGGAAAGTAGTGGGCAGATATATTGCACTGGAGTCAGTCGCGGCATTTATCGATAATGAGGATAAAAAAGAATATTTGGGGAAGAAGGTTTATTCGCCGAAAATGGCTGCAGACATGGAATATGATGCAATTGTAGTGGCGACCCTGTCCAGTAGGGAAATATACAAACAATGTGAGAAAGAAGGCATCAATCTTGATAAGGTAATATTTTTATATAATAACTATATGCTGGCCGATTTGAATCAGAATTATGGATTCATAGAAAGCATTCTTGGAACGGATTATGCAGAAGTGATAAAGAACCGGTATCATGTTGTACGTGATGTAGAGGCGTATGGAGATTTGTTTTTGAAAGATGGATCTGTTAGAACCGGGGGGGGGTATTTGGAAAGTGACCGCATTCGGATAAAATGCTTTGAATTGGCTGTTAAGGAGATCAGAAAAAGAAAAATACCCGGTGAAACAGCAGAGCTTGGAGTTTTCAGAGGTGAATTTGCACAGTATATGAATCTGGCTT
Organism: uncultured Eubacterium sp.; assembly: GCA_947564835.1. Lineage (GTDB taxonomy): Bacteria > Bacillota > Clostridia > Lachnospirales > Lachnospiraceae > Eubacterium_J. The sequence goes on from CANOET010000009.1 coordinate 6,543, forward strand.
TTCCGGATAGAAAGCTGTATCTGTTTGATACCTTCGATGGATTTGATGCAGACGAATCCTGCAAAGAAGTGAAAAATGGAAACGCTACGGATGCGTTTGTGGAAGCGTATAAGCAGACGGGCATTGATGAAGTTATGCAACGTATGACATACCCGGAAAATATTGTAATCAGGCAGGGGTATTTTCCAGGATCACTGGATGGCCTCGAGGAGATGTTTGCATTTGTTTCGATAGATGTAGATTTTGAGGATTCTGTATATGCAGGACTACAATATTTTTATCCACGATTATCGGCAGGAGGGTATCTGTTTGTGCATGATTATAACAGCAGTCTGTACGGTGTTGAAAAAGCAGTAGGAAGATTTGAACAAGAATGTGGAAGCTGCCTGTGTAAGGTGCCATTGTGCGATGCGAATGGGACATTAGTGATATGCAGATAAGAGTTGTGTAACTTTGAGTTGTGAATAATATGCGGGTATGGAAAATGTCGTAACTAACAATACATTGCTAGTTAGAAGGAAATATAAAAATGGTATCAATTATCGTACCGGTTTATAATACGGAAAATGAACTTCCAAGATGCTTGACAAGTATTGTAAACCAGTCATATAAGGATTTGGAGATTATATGCATAGATGACGGATCTGCAGACAGATCAGGGGTCATAGCGGATGAATTTGCCAGAGGCGACAGCCGTATCAGAGTCATACATAAAAGTAATGGTGGTGAAAGCAGCGCAAGAAATGCCGGGTTAAAACTCGCAAAAGGAGAATATATTGCTTTTTGTGATTGCGATGATTATCTGGATACAGATATGTATGAAGTACTGGTTTCTGAAATAAAAAAGAAACAGGCGGATATAGCAGCTGCCGGATGGTATCAGGAGGATTTATTCCAGATGCGGGAAGTGAAAAATGTGAAGCCTGTGGAGAATATAGTTTTTGGCAGAGATCAATTTCTGAGATACCTGTACATGAGAGATTCTTACCGTGGATTGGCATATATGTGGAATAAGCTTTATCGTAGGGAAATCCTGAGGGATAAAGAAGGCGGACAGATTTTTTTTGATGAAACAATGCAGATAGGCGCAGATGTGCTTTATCTGGCAGAAGCCGCATTGCAGGCAAAAAGGGTGATATATATAGACAGGCCGTTTTATCATTATTGCCAGCGTGAAGAATCTGGATGCCGTACAAAGGATCCGGCACGATTGCGTGACTGGCTTAGGGCGTATGAAAAGGTGATACAAAGATTCAAGGAAGAACGGGTTGATCAGGAAATACTGGATTACGTGAAACGATTTTTAGCATATCATAGCAGTAATGCTGCGGAAATAGCTATCAGCAGGGGTGATGTGCAGGCTAAAAAGGAATTTCAGAAAATTATGCGGCGGTACGAACCGGAATATATGTTATTAAATCAACAGTATCCCAAACGTATTCAAAGATATTGTGATTTGTTACATCAATAGAGAGGGATTTCAGAAATGAAATGGGTTAATAAAGGACATGAATTTGATTCAGTATATCAGCAGATCGAAGGGAAGCGGAGTTTTTATCTGTTTGGGGCAGGAGATTATGGCAGGCAGTTTCTGTGCATAATGGAAAAAGAGATCCGGATAAAAGGTTTCCTGGATAATGATCCACAAAAGAAGGGGAAGGCTATTTCAGGCAAACTATGTTATTTGCCAGAAGAAGTAAAGCTTGCTGCAGAGGAAGGCATTATTATCACAATGTCACAGATTCACAGGGTAGCTTCTATCAGGCAATTGGAAAAAATCAATTATGTTAAAAATAGAGATTACTTTATGATTGAGGATTTTCTGTCTATATACCATGTGTATAAAAATGACACTGTATATCTTTCCAGTATTTCATTTCTGCCGGGAACAGTATGCAACCTAAAATGCAGATATTGCCTTAATTTTAATCCGTTTGCGAAAAGATTTTATGTTCGCAGTTTGGAAGATCTGATCAAAGATGTGGAGTTATTCTTTGCATGTGTGGATCAGGTAATGCTGTTTCATATTAGCGGTGGGGAGCCATTGCTTTGTGGGCAGGTGGAAGACCTGATATGGTATATAGATCAAAATTATGGACACAGGATTGACACTTTGCGTATGATTACGAATGGGACAGTGATTCCTGATGACAGGGTACTGGAGAAAATATCCAGGTGCAGGGTGGAAATTGCGGTGGACGATTACAGGGATGCTGTTCCGCAATATCGTATGCATTTTGATGAGCTGCTCAGAAAATTGGAAAAGTACAAGATCAGATATTTTGTTAACAAAGCCGAAAGTTGGGTAGATCTGGCGCCGGAGAAAACTGACCATACCGGATGGACAGAAGAACAGCTGATCAGCCATAGAAAAAATTGCGGACAGTCCTGGCAGGAACTGCGGGGAGGGAAACTGTATAGCTGTAATTATGCGTCATATGCATATGTTGCAGGGATAACAGGAGAGCAGGATTTTGAGGAAGCATTTGATTTAACGAAACATACACCAGCTAAAAAGAAGGAACTGGTAGAGTTCCGGCTGGGATATACGGAAAAAGGATTTACAGATTTCTGCAGAAAATGCAGAGGATTTACACAAGAAAATATACAGAAATTCGAACCGGCGATACAAACAGAAATGTTTTGCAACTGGAAGGAAAATGGAAATGAAATTGTGTAGCGGAACCTTAGATGGACTGATTCATGAAATAGGGCAGCGTAAGATAATATTATACGGAACCGGCGGTTTTTTTCGGGATTATGTAAGCTGCAGTTTCCCTATGGAATGGGCAGAACAGGTAGCTTATGCCATAGACAAATTCAATTATGGACAGGTAGTTTCCGTTCGCGGAAAAGAAATAGCAGTATATCAGGTTGAGAAAATAAAAGAAGAAACAAATTGTATTGTGATGCTGACAAGCAGTACTGTGCTGTATGAGATGTATGAGCAATTACAGAGTTTGCAGTTGGGTGAAAATATACATTGCTACGCATATCCATTTATATTAATCAAATCTGCGGGCAAAAGTAATCCGGAGTATGAACGAATTATATTTTGCAAGAATGGTCAGGATAAAATAGTAAAAACGATACATAGCTTTTGGTTCAGCGGGGATAAGAAACCACGAGAATATCAAAAATGCATGGAAAGCTGGAAAAGGATCTGTCCGGATTATGAAATCAAAGAATGGAATCTAACGAATTATGATTATACATCCAATCAATTCATGGAGCAGGCAATCAGAAAAAAGAAGTGGGCATTTGCGGCAGATGTAGCCAGACTGGATGTGATTTATCGTCTGGGAGGAATTTATATGGATATGGATGTTGAATTGTTAAAGCCATTGGATCAATTATTGAAAAATGAAGCGTTTTTTTCATTTGATATGAATCATGATCTTTGCTTAGAGGTATTTGGTGCGGAAAAAGAAAACGAATTTTTAAAAATACTATTGCAGCTCTATGATCAGCTGGAATTTGATGGGGAAACCGATGCAATGAATCGCCTTTGCCAGCCGGTTTTTATACGAAAGGCTGTTAAGGAATTTGGGGTAAAATATAACGGTGATATGCAATATGTTAATCATATGGCATTTTTGCCAAGATATTACCTTTCACCTAAGGACGCTGTGATTTATGAGAATGGAATGGTAAATGAAGATACAATAGCGATTCATCATTATCATTCCGGTTGGAAAGACAGTGAGTATACAAAAAGGAAAATCAATAGTGCCAGAAAGTTATGGAATCTGATAGAAGGTAAGAGTGGATATGGAAATACAGGTTGTATTTGTTACGGATGACAGATATGCAGTAAATACGGCTACAGCAATTACTTCGTTGCTGCTAAATCGAAACAAAGACCATAAATATCAAATATATGTAGTTGCCAATAAAATGAAGGAAGAAAAACGGGATAAAATTCTCAGAATGAATCAAAATGGATTTCAGGTCAGTATGATACCATATAGTTTTACTGGAACGGAATTTTCTAAGGCGACTGCGCATGTTTCCCGTACGGCTATACTAAAGTTTTTACTGTCTGATATTTTGGAAGAATTAGATAAGGTCATTTATCTGGATGGTGATGTAATAGTACAAGATGACCTTTTGGAGTTGTATCAAGTACCGTTGGAGGAAAGTTATGCTGCAGTTGTGCGGGATGTAATTGCAGAATCACAGATACCAGGGATATTAGAGAAACTAAAAAGCAGTCTGAAAAGTTATTTTAATTCAGGTATGATGTTGTTGAATTTGAAAAAAATCAGAGAAGATGGGATTCGGGATAAATTATTTGATTATCGAAGAGAAGGTATTAACTATTATATGGATCAGGATGCGTTTAACGTTGTTTTTAACGGAAATGTAAAATATTTATCCTGTGTATATAATTATATACCAACAATTGAACAGCTCAGTGACAGGCAATTAGAACAGATTTATAAATTTGATTTTTCAAAGACGGAAGAAGAAAGGCTTATGAACGCAAAGATTGTTCATATGGCAGGCTGGGAAAAGCCGTGGGATGTCAGATTGCCGTATCTGACGGATCTGTTTATGAAGTATTACAGACAGAGCCCTTTTGTTGAGGATGATTTATACCATCCATCGAAAGTAAGAAGAGAAGAGCCGGAGATTTACCTGTTTCCGTTTGAATTAATTGATAAAGGCACTGATATTGTGCTTTGGGGTGCTGGAAAAGTCGGAACTGTATTTTATAAACAAATCAGAAGTAGTGGGTATTGTAAAATCAGGAAATGGGTAGACGAGTGTTATCTGTCTTACGCCGGACATGGAAGACCAATTTCAGAACCTTTCATGCTGCGATTCATAGATGTGGATTATTTTGTGATAGCTGTGAAGAGTGAAAAATTTGCGATGCAAATCAAGCAAATTTTGATAGAGATGGGTATAAAAGAAGGCAAAATTATCTGGCGCTATCCGGTGTGTCAGACTGATTCAGAATATGTTGATGAAATAGGACAGGGGGAATTAGACATGAATAGAAAAATAAAAAAATTACATCGGGGGGGGGGTAACAAAACAATATAAATACAGTTGCCGGGATGGAGTGTGTGCATGATGGATCAGTATAAATTCAATGTGCAGATTTCTGTGGTTATACCTGTTTTTAATGTCGAGAAATATTTATCGATATGTCTGGATAGTGTTATCCGGCAAACATATCGGAAATTACAAATAATTTGTGTAGATGATGGATCATTAGACAGATCTTTACAGATATTAGAAATGTACCAAAAGAAGGATGAACGAATTTTAATCATACAAAGTGAACATAAGGGCGCTGCAGCTGCAAGAAATATTGGTATGCAATACGCATGTGGAAAATATATTATTTTTCTGGACAGTGACGATATGATAGAGCCAAATATGATAGAACAGTTGTATTTAAGTATCAGTAAATATAATGCTGAGATTGCAGTATGCGAATATGATACGAGTATGAAAATAGGTGAAAATTGTTTTACGGAGGAAATAAAGAGAAAGTATATGGGGATTTATTCCCAAAAAGTCTTCAGGTTACAAGATCTTAATTTAGATGGCTTTACAATGTGGGGTATGCCTCCATGGACAAAGTTGTATGAAACCGGATTTTTGCAAAAAAATAAGCTGGAGTTTCAGCAAATCAAGAGTTCTAACGATAAATATTTCTCCGTTATGTCATTGATTTATGCAAAAAAAATAATTCATACATCCCAATATAGAGCATTGATTCATTATAGAACAAATATAGGAGGACAGATTTCATCGGGCAGAAAAATTACAGATGCATATTTAGCCTGGAAAAGGGTGTATAAAGAAATGCAGGAAAATTGTCCGGATCATAAAATATATAGACAATATTATCAGGCAGTTTTGTCTGACTTAATTTATGAACTAACAAGAAAAAGTGAGAGTGATGAAGAAAAAAAGATTTTTTATGATTTTTTATCAAAAAACGGACTAAAAGAGTTGGGGTTTGAGAATCTGACAGAGGAATGCGATTTGGGAATATATAATGAAATATTCAACTGTTTTCAAAAAGATTCTTACGAGAGCCGTTGGTATCGAAATAAGCAGAAAATATGTATTCAGTTAGAAAAGAAAGGGTTATCAGAGATAAAGGAATTGTGTAAAAAAAATAAGGTAGTACTTTGCGGAATAGGAGAACGCAGTTTTGCAGTGCTAAGAAGCTTTGAAAAAGAGAAAATAAATGTATATGGTATTTTTGACAATGATCCGGCAAAGATGGGGATGAATGTATCAGGGTATTGCGTGCAACCGTATTCGGAATTGAAAGAGGATACGGACATAATCTTGATTACAAGTAAACTAGCCTGTGATGAGATTTGTTCGAGCATAGCAAAAAATATGAAAGTGAGTGTAAGAATATTACCAGTTTTTATGTGGCTGGAATCAGAATTAAAATTACAAGATTGCATGATAGAATTAAATGCGAAATAGGCAAAGGGCAGAAGCTTGTATGAGATTAAATAAGTTTCAGATAAAAATAGTACTGGGAGTACTTATTGCATCCATTTTAAAAATAATCTGTGTTTATGATAGGTCTATCGATCAGGAGAGGCTGAAATCCAGAAAATTTTTTTCTATGTTCCGGGTAATGGATAAATGGATGGAAGCAAAGCAGAATGGAAAAAGTATGGCGCAGGGGTTGTTAAAATGTGGTTATTCGACGGTTGCGATATATGGGATACATTATTTGGGTGAGCGATTGGTGGCTGAATTAAAGGAATCCGGGGTTACAGTATTATATGCAATTGATAAAAATATAAGTAGCAGTAATTCGGGTATTCAGGTTTTCAGACCAGACGGTACGTTGCCGCAGACAGATGTCATTATAGTGGCATCTACGATTTATTTTTATAATATGAAACAAAAGATGCAAGGGAAGGTCAGCTGCCCGATTATTTCGATTGAGGAAGCAGTAGATCGAATGTGTTGAACCGTTATGTACATATTCAGGATGGAGGAACAGGCAGTGGAAAGAAAGAATATTGTTTTTTTTCCAGCACCGGGAAGCAGTGACGGTGACAATTTGTTTGTGAGAAATATGATTGAACTGATTTCATGGAACTATCATGTGGCTGCTATGGAACAGATATCAAATGATCAGATAAAAATAAGAGGAGTGCAGGCAGTGATCCTAAATTGGGCAGAGACGGAACTTGATCCGCATATGAAGCGGATTCTGCTTTTATACAAATTATTGGGGGTAAAGATTTGCTGGGTGTTTCATAACAGAGTTCCGCATGACTGCAAAAAGATATCGCAGATCAAAAATATGAAATGGCTGGCGGACCGTTGCGATTGTATTCTGCTGTTGTCAAAGGCGAGCAGGCAATATCTTCCAAATAGAAAAAGGAATTTGAGAAAGTGCGTGTATTTGCCGCATATCAATTATATTGGGACTTACCCGGAAAGTGAAAGGGATATCCGCAAAGAGAATGGCGTTGGGGAAGATACGTTTGTATATGCTTTTTATGGACTGATACGGCCATATAAAAACCTGGAAATATTGCTGCAGGCATTTTGTGAACTTAAACTTGAAAATGCAAAGCTGCTGATAGCGGGCAGTATCCGCAACGGAATGGATATAGAAGAATTGAAAAAAAGGTGCATAGGATCGGACAGTGTAATTTTATGGCCAGGATTTATTCCCAATGGAGAAATGGAAGCGTTTGTCAGGGGGTGTGATTTAATGGTTCTGCCATACAGTAAGGTTAGCAGTATGAATTCAGGGGCAATGATCCTGGCGTTTTCCTACGCAAGGACAGTGATTGTACCAGAGATTGCTATGGGAAGGGATATCAAGGATAAAAATTTTGCATTTATTTATGATTATGCAAATGAAAAAGAAAATCTGGAGGGCCTGAAAGAGAAAATGCTGGAAGCTTATCAAATAGGAAGGCGCGGCGTACATGGAATGGGCGAAAGGGCAAAAAAGTATGTGAAGAGGAATCACAATGGTAAAAAAGTAATAGAAGCTTTGGAGAAGGCAATTCATATATGAAATAATAGTAGACCTTGTGAGGTAATAGATGAGCGATATTTCAGTAATTATTCCGGTTTTTAATGTAGAACCATATTTGGCTGAATGCCTTGACAGTATTCTGGAACAAAAGAATGTTGCATTAGAGGTGATTTGTGTTGAGGATGCTTCAGAAGACGGATCTAAGGATATTCTAAAACGATATGCTAAAGAGGACAAACGGATAAGGATATTGGAAAACCGCAAGAATCGCGGTCTGTCTTATACAAGAAACAGAGGATTGTTAAGTGCAAATGGAAAGTATGTATTATTTGTTGATTCAGATGATATGTTAAAGGAAAATGCACTACAGGAATTATTTCAATATGCACAGGCAAATAACCTGGAAGGCATTGTGTTTGACATGGAGTACAAAATAGAGGGACGTTTTGCAAAAGAGAAACTTGAAAATGCAGGCGTTGTTTTAAATCCGGCAATTCCAGAGAAAATCAGGAATGGAAAAGAGCTTTTTATATGCCTTTCAGAGTATGGAAATTGGAAGATGGAAGCTTGGCGTTATTTTTGGAGAAAGGACTTTTTAATACAAAATAAATTGTTCTTTTATAATGGTTTACTTCATGAGGATATTTTATTTACATTCTTATGTCTGATGCATACAAAACGAATTGCTAATTTGAATCATAAATATTATGTGTATAGGAAACGGGATGCTTCTATTACTTCACAAATGAATTATAAATATGTGGAATCGCATTTTATTATTTTTCTTGAAATTTTTAATTACTGGAAAAATCATAACTTTGATAAAAGGACGGAAGCTGCTATTGGACAATATGCGGAGCTTGCGTATGGCAGGTTTCAGAGGGCAAAAAAATATTTTGCCGAGTTTCAACAATTATCATTAGGAAGTATGGCCGATCAGTTTCTTTATGAAAAAATATATGAAAGAAAACAAAGAAAATATGCATCGTTAGAAGCTGACAAGATCACCCGGTTAAAGCAGGCAGAAAAAGTAATTCTATATGGTGCAGGCGAGATTGCAGCAGAAGTGACAGAGCTGCTAGAAGAGCATGGGGTAGCAATCAGTGCGGTTGCTGTGACAGATAAAAGAAACAATATGAAGAAGCTAAGGGGCTATCCGGTATATGGAATGGACGAATTGATGGAATGGAAGAAGAATGCCATTGTGTTAATTGCTGTTACTGAGAGGTACCATAACGGAATATTAAAGCATTTGGAATGTTTGGGATTTCTTAATGTTATGTTTCTGGATAAAAAAGAATAACAAGAGAAGAGATGGATACAGGGATTGGATAAATATAAAGGGAGTGTAGTTGATGAAAAGGACAATTGTATATTTTAAGATATATGTCATTTTATTTCTTGCATTTATTACTTTAAAAATGATTGCTTATAATATTCCGGGGGGGGGTATCATTCAAAACAATATTAAAGAATCTTATTATATAATGACGGAAGAAGGTCTGTATCCCAATGTAGGATATGAGACGGATGATTTTAGAATCAGACAGCAAATAGATGGATATACGGATGCAATTTATCTGAATGTTGCTTTTGAAGCAGGAGAACATAATGTATTAGAAGCAATTGCATCGGATTATTGTGGTGGATCCGGAAATGATCCGTTGGAACAGTTAGGTTACCGAATTGAACATCCCGGCGAAAATTTAACAAATTATGGGAGACAGTGGTTTGGTGCTATGATTTATATTCGGCCATTATTAGCTGTTTTTAATCTGGCAGAAATCAGATATATTTTGCAGATGGTTTTCTGGATACTGTTAGTTGTTTCGTTTCATTTATTATCCAGAAAATTGGATTTTAAAATAGCATATGCATTTTTAGCAGCAATGCTTTCGATTGCTCCATTTGCAATACCCTGCTCATTAAATGTTATTAATGCTTTTTTAGTTATATTTATCATGACTATTTTGATATGCAGATATTATAAATCTGGTTTCAGTATTGGAAACTATATGTTTATTACGGGTGCATTTACGGCATTTTTAGATGCTTTTTTAACACCATATATTACGTTTGGAGTCATTGCAATTTTACTATTATATTTTGAGTATCTTAATGGAAAATTGACAAATTTTTGTGAAGGTATTGTGGCACTGACCAAATGCGGATGTTTGTGGCTGGCGGGCTATATTGGAATTTGGGCTTCAAAATGGATGTATGCAACGATTATAACAGGCGAAAATATGTTCTTAAATGCATGGATGGAAATGGTGAATGCAAGCGCTGGGAGAGTTGATTATGGACCTGATACAACATGGGGATATATAATTGGTTCTTTGCAAAAAAATCTTTTAAAGATTTTTCCCTGTAATATTTATTTGATTGTGAAAGAACATTATTCAGGTGCAGCAGTCGTAATAAGTATTGCTTTAGCTGCCTGTATGATATTGTATTGGTGGAAAAATAAAAAGGAGTGGAGAGAGATGTATATAGGGATTATATTTTTGAGCATTGCAGTATCTCCCTATATCTATTATGTCATTATGCATTTTCATACCTTTGTACATGGCTGGGTAGAATACAGATATCAGGCTATTACAATGATGGGGTGTGTGCTTGCCTATCTGACAACAATATCTTTTGAGAAAAAATCAAGTAGTGAGGGATAAGATGGATTTTAACAGTTTATATTTTATAACATTGTTTTTTCCGGTTGTTTTTGCAGTTTTTTTTATGATTCATATTTTTAAACGAAAGCTGGCAATTTATTTTATCACAGCGTCCAGTCTTTTCTTTTACTTTTTATTGGAGCCGGATTTTAGTTTCCTTTTATTGATTGTTGTTGGAATAAATTTTATATTGTCAAAGTTCATATACCAAAGATACAAAAAGGTCGTATTCGGTGCAGGGCTGGCATTTAATTTGTGTATTTTATTGTTTTATAAATTTATCCCAGTTTTATACCATAAAGGTGTAATTGTTTCGGAAAATATAACTTTACCAATTGGAATCTCATTCATAAGTTTTTCACTTATATCATATCTGGCAGATTGTTATAAAGGAAAAATAAATGGTAACAACTATAATTTTTATGATTTTGCAGGATATGTGTATTTGTTTCCCAAGGTGATGCAGGGGCCAATTACAAGGTTTGACGAATATTTATTTGATGTAAGAAATGGGAAACCGGAAGTTTTTGAAGGAATTGTTGATTTTACAATTGGTTTAGGCAAGAAAGTAATTATTAGTTCACCGTTGGGCTATATAGCAGACCGGGCATTTGGATTGCATAATTATATCACAACCGGATGGGCATGGTTTGGAGCAATTTCTTTTACATTGCAAATATATTATGACTTTTCTGGTTATTCAGATATGGCGATTGGTTTGGGGAAAATTTTTGGATTTCAGTTTCGGGAGAATTTCAGATATCCGTATATGTCTCAGTCGCCAGGTGAATTTTGGCGTTGCTGGCATATAACATTAGGCGGATGGTTTAAGGAATATGTATATTTTCCACTTGGTGGAAACAGATGCAGCCTGCAGCGGAATGCTTTAAATTTGTTTATAGTTTGGATACTTACAGGGTTATGGCACGGTTTAGGCATCAATTTTATTATTTGGGGATTATATTGGTTTGCGTTATTGTTGATTGAGAAATTGTTTGGAAGACATTTTAAATCATTTCCCGGATGGTTCAAAAATATAGTTACGATGTTTTTCGTAATTATTGGATGGGTAATTTTTAAAACCGAGTCATTCATACAATTAAGCAGTTATCTTAGAGCAATGTTTGGTATTGGAGAAATAAACCATCAGATTTATAGCGAAATCATTAGCTGGCAGGCGTGGCTTAGAAATTATAGATGGTATTATTTAGTGGCTGTATTTTTTGCAATGCCAGTGGCTGGATGGATCCGAAATAAAATAACACTACAAAAAAGCAGGTTTCTTTATTTTACTTACAAGATACTGGCAATGATTGCAGTTATGCTGATTTTTGTGGTAAATATAGCTTTGCTCGTAAAAGGTACATACAGTCCGTTTATCTATCATCAATTTTAATATAGGGAAAGAGGATTATATGAAAGGCAGAAAGGCAGCTGGATTGTCAGTATTAGTTATCATTTATATCATAACCATTTTGAATATAGTTCATATATTCAGATCAATTGATAAGGACGTTGACTTTGCGTCTATGGAAAATGTATTAAGCAGTAATATAGCATTTCGGGAAAGTTTTATAAATATATATGGTTTATTTGAAAAAGTATCCGGTGTCAATATTATTGATGACAAAGAAAATGGATACATAATAAAGCAAGATAACGGACATTTGCTCTGGGTAGGTGTTACAAAACAAATTATTCAGGAAACTGTAGTAAGATTGGATCATATGTTAAAGGTTAGGGAGTATTTAGAGCAGCAGGGAATTGATAGTTTGTATGTACAAACACCTTCTAAAAATAGTGCGGATGAAATGAATTTACCGTATGGGGTCCATGACTATTTAATTGAAATGCAGGATTCTCAAATTTCGTATTTAAGAGAGCATGGGATGAAAATACTGGATTTAAGGGAGGAGTTTGCGAAGAAAGGCTATTCTTTGGAAGAGGTATTTTTTAAAACAGATCATCATTGGAAGCCTCTGTATGCATTTTATGCAAATGAAATTATTGCAGATTATATGCGCGGTTTAGGGTTTTTGACAGATGAAGAAGCATTAGATATTAAAAACTATGAAGTGAATACTTATAGAAACTGGTTTCTTGGTTCTATTGGAAAGCGGGTGGGAATTTATTATGCGGGAATTGATGATATTGATCTGATTTATCCTAAATTTGATACATTGCTGTCGTTTGGAATGGGGGGGTAAAAACGAAAGAAAGGGTTCGTTTCTAAAAAGCATGATAGAGTATTCTGATCATTGTAATATAAATAAAAAAGATTATTTTAATATTAATCAGTATGAAGCATATACAGGTGGAAATTATCCGTTTGTAGAAATACGAAATTTTAATCCGGTTAACCATAAAAAAATTATGATTATAAAAGACAGCATGTCTAATACAATGATCCCCTTTTTAGCGCTTCAATGTGAATATTTAACGGAGATAGATTTAAGATATTTAACGGAATCTGATATGAACAGTATGAAAACGTATATTGATGAATTTAAGCCTGATTTTATTATTTTCAGCACAACGTTAGGAATGGAAAACAGCATTTTTATTGAAGATTTCGAATAAGGAGAAGGTACAGAAATGAAACAGAAAATTAGGGAAATGGGATGGATCATTGCGGCTGGTATACTGATATACATATATATCTGGCATAGTATGATGGGATTCCGGTGGCCATCGTTATATGTTATGGCCAACCATATTGTGACTTCTAAATATGGATTTATGCCACGGACGTTTATAAACAATATTGTTAAATTTTTTTTCGGGGGAGGGTATTTATACAAAAGGAAATTTTTATATGTTCTGATTTTAACAGTGGCATTTCTGTTTTTACTGTATGTTATATATAGTATTTTCAAGCAGGTTGCCGTTCGGAAAAATGCATTATATTTTTTTGTATTTTTAACGTTTGTGATCAGCCCTTATGCAAAATATTATTTACACGAAGCTGGATACTTTGAGCAATATGGATATCTTCTGGGTATATTATTAATCGGATTGGTATGCAAAAAAAGCTGGAAGGCCATATGCCTGCTTTCTGGTGTATTCGCATTTATATCTGTATTGATTAGCGAAACAAATTTGTTTTTAATTGTACCGTTTATGTTTTCGATTGCGTTACTGGAAATTATAGGACAAGGAGAAAATCTGTTTCAAAGATTTTTGGGTTTGTTTATAGGTTATATTCCTACGGTTGGATACAGCCTGGCAGCAAATGTAATAAGGGTTCCAAAAGAAATTGCTGATAAAATACAGGCTCATGATACAGAATTGGCAGATTTTTATGTTTTGGATATATACAAATATTTCTGGAATGACCGTTCCAATCAAGATATTTGGGGAAGGACTTTACATCCAATTCCAATAGAATGTGTTGTTTTACCGCTTATGCTGGTATGTATCATTACTTTTATACTTTATAAAGTGAATAAGAAAATAGCAGTTTCCTATTTTGTACTGTCAGCTTTATGTGCTGTATTTAATTATAGCATTGTTATTCTGGCATGGGATTTATATAGATATTATTTTTGCATTTATATCCAGATTTTCTTTTTGACATTATATATAATTAAAAAATATTTATACGATTATAAATTGTCGAGAGATGAAATATTTTATTTTGTGATATATGCTTTAGCAATTGCTGGTATGGGCCGGTTTGAATTAACCTTGTTTGATGATATGGAATATTCAAGAACATGGAGAGAAGTGCTGGAAGTCATACAAAAAATGGAAAGCCATTAACCGGAAAGAAAGGAGCAGTTATGTCTTTACGCGAAAATTGGAACCATATAAATATGATTGATTACATAAAAAATAATATGACAGACAATCGTATAAAGGTTATCAGCTTTGATGTATTTGATACATTACTGTGCAGGCCGTTTTATTATCCGACAGATCTGTTCCTTTTATTAAACAAAACATTTTGTATTTATACGGACTCCCGGGTACATTTTTCTGATCTGCGTCTCAAAGGAGAGCAAATGGCACGTAGGAAAGCAAAGGATCGTTCGCAAAGACAGGATATTAGTCTGGATTGTATTTATAAAACGATTCATGAAGAATTTTTAGTGCCGAAAGAAGTCTGCAGTTTGATGAAAAAGCAGGAAATTTTATTAGAAAAACGATTTTGTTATTTGAGACAGACAGGATATGAACTATTTCAATATGCGCTTAGAACGGGAAAGAAAATCGTTTTGATTTCAGATATGTATTTATCGGAGGATGTAATTGCCGGAATATTGATTGAAAAAGGGCTGGAAGGGTTTTCAAAGGTTTATGTGTCTTCAGAAACAGGAAAAAGGAAATCAACAGGGGATATTTATAGATATGTATTGGACGATTTAAAAGTCTGTGCGGGACAAATGTTTCATATTGGGGATCATTGGGAGCTAGATTGCGAGATTCCGGCTGGAGAAGGGATTCTAACGGCTCATTTTCCGAAAGCTTTGGAAGTATTTGAAGATAAGGAGCAGCAGTATGGTACAAACCATTGTTCTAAAATGGCACAGATGATCTGCGGAAAATGGGTAGATTATGAGCAGATAAGTAAATCTGTGGGATATCGGTGTATGCTGGCGGTGTGTGCAAATATGTATTTTGATAATCCGTACCGCAGTTTTTTGAATGGAAGTGATTTTAATAGAGATCCGTACTTTATCGGTTATTATTTATTAGGAATGCATATAACAGGGCTTTTGCAATGGATACAAAATGTTGTAAGCAGGAACGGCTGTAAGCGGATTGTGTTTTTGGCGCGTGATGGCTGGCTGATCAGGAAAGCATATGAAATCTATCAGGGATATGATGCAAAATTGCCGGATGCTGTATACCTATATACATCAAGGAATGCTGTTTTGCCGGAAATGATTAAAAATGAACTGGATTTGTTGGAACTGCCAATCGATTTTTGTGGGTATTCTCCGGAAAAACTGGCGGAATTATTAGAGTTTTGTATGGTTTTGGATGTACGGAATAAGCTTGCCGGCTGGTGTGCGCAGTGTGGAGTTTCTTATACAGAAAACTTTTGTTCACACGAAGTTTTTTGGAAAACAGCCAGATTTTTGTGGGAGGATTGTTATGACAGTTTTCGGCATCAACAGACCTTAGATGTATTAAGGGAGTATTTTTCACAAGTCAGGGAAGAAGATATCTTTTTTGATATGGGTTACAGCGGCAGAATACAATTTTCCATCAATCAGCTGTCTGGGAAAAATAATGACGTTATGTTTGTACATAGTGATTCTGTGAAACATTATGAACTGGAACTAAAAGGCAATTTCAAAATTTATAGCTTTTATGATTTTATTCCGTATATGTCGGATGTTATGCGTGAAATCCTGATGTCTTCTACGGATAATTCCTGTATTGGATATTGTGTGGAAAACAATGTTGTAAAGCCGGTTTTTGAAGAAACGGGATACGGTGCAAAAACAAAAGAGATTATTCACAGGCTACAGCAGGGGGCTCTGGATTTTGTGCAGCAGTTTTGGGAAAAATTTTATGATTATAAAGATGAAATACGATTTAAAAGCCAGGAAGTTTCTATGCCGTGGGAAGGATATTTAAGATTTTTGAGTGAGGCTGACAGTGAGATTTTCCGTGCTATGGATCTGGAGGACAAAGTATATGCAGGGGCGGCAAAGATGAATCTTTTATGGATGATAGAGGAACGTTTAAAATGGCTGCCGGATTATGCAAAATAATTGTGAGGGTATTGTCATGACAGAATGGAACAAGGATTACTGGTATGATTTTGGACAGGAACGGGTGGCGCATCTGGTAGGAAAAAGAAAGCATTTTATAAAAGAAGACGCCGCTGAAATTTCGATGATTCTGCATGCGGTAAAAGAAAACCATACGGAAGATTTCAGCCATTACCTGGAAGGAAGTGACAGCTGGTGGATTTTTTATCATTTGAGCGGTATGCGCAATGCTTTGTTTGGATGGTATGATTTTGAACCAGATGCGGAGATTTTGGAAATCGGCGGAGATTTTGGCGCGCTGACCGGATTGTTTTGTGACAGGTGCAGACATGTAACAGTAACAGAAGAGCGCATGTATCGCGCACAGGCAATCTGTGAGCGGTACAGCCAAAGGGAGAATTTGAAAGTATATGCAGGAAGATTCTGTGATATGCAGGCATGTTTTGTCGGAAAATTTGATTATGTCGTAATCGTTGGCGGACTGGAAAAGCAAGGATACGGATGGTCAGACCAGGCGCCTTATGTTCAGTTCCTCCGATTGGTAATAGATTGTTTAAAGCCGGGTGGAAAAATACTTTTGGCAGCAGATAACCGGTATGGGCTCCGGAATTTTTGCGGAGCGAGAAACTGGCAGACCGGAAAGCCGTTTGACGGAATCAACCGATTTCCGAATGGGACAGAAAAGTATGAGTTTCGGAAACCGGAATTGGAGGAAATTATAAAAAAGGCCGGGATCTTGGAATATAAGTTTTATTATCCGCTGCCGGATTACCGGCTTGCACAGCTGATTTACACAGATGAGTATCAAAATGCACAGCATGTAGCAGAAAGACTTGAATTTTACGATACGGATCAAAGTACACTGCTTGCAGCGGAAAGAAATCTGTATGAAGATGTGATTGAACAGGGGGCGCTGCCTTTTTTCTCAAATTCATTCTTTGTTGAAATGGGAAATTCATGCAGGCTTTCAGATACGGTTTATGCAGTTGTTTCTGCAGACAGGGGAGAGGAGTACAGTTTTGCAACTGTAATCGGGAAGGATGATATCGTTCATAAAAGAGCAGTTTTTCCAGAAGGGGAAAAGGCTCTTTATAAGGCATATGATCATATTTGTACATTGAAGCAATGCGGAGTATCGGTAGTGCCGCATCGGATGGAGCGGGGAGTCATGCAGATGCCAAGACAAAAAGAACTGACATTGTCAGAGATTTTAAAAAAGGCAGTAGTTACGGATCAGGCTGAATTTATTTATTGGCTGGATCTTTTGTATGCTGAGATTCTTCGGTCATCAGAAGAAGCGGATGAAAGGGATAATGTATTGCAGACGGACCAGACAGCGGATGTAGATTTTGGATGCATTTTGAAAAAAGCTTATATTGATATGGTTCCTGTAAATTGTTTTGTAATTGATGGAAAACTATATTTTTTTGATCAGGAATTTGTATGGGAGAACTTTCCTTCCAGATTTGTCTTATTTCGGGCATTAAAGTACACCTATATGTCCATGTGGGATATGGAAAGGTATCTTCCGCTGGGATATTTGAAAGAAAAGTATGGTTTTAGTGAGCGGCTATGGGATATTTTTGAAAAAGAAGAAGAAAAATTTATTGCTTCCCTGCGCAATCAGAAAATGTATGCACAGTTTTATCAATGGAAGCAGATTCAAGAGCAAGAAATCAGAAAAAGGGGCGCGTATTTAGAAAGTCCGATAGATCCTGTTTCCTATGAGATTTATAAAAATACGGATGCGGTCAGGAATGTAGAACTTTGTTTGCTGGAAAAATTCCAGGAAGTGTGCGAGAAGTACCAGATCCGGTATTTTGGAATTTATGGAACGATGATAGGAGCTGTCAGGTATGAAGGATATATTCCATGGCAGGATCGTATAGAGATCGCGGTTCCAAGAGAAGATTATACCCGGCTGCTTGCGCTTGCAGATACAGAATTTAAAGAACCATATTTTGTGCAGACTATGAAATCAGATCCACAATGCTTTATGGGAGGATACAGCAGGCTGCAGGACATCCGTACAACAGCAATTGAAATGAGAAACTGGGATAAAAACTGCAAAAAGGGGATCGGAATTGATATCTTTCCGTTGGATGTCTGTTATAAGGATGAAAGGAAAAACAGATTTCTATGGAAAAAAATTTTATTTTGCCAGAAAGTTATTTTAGTGAAATTATATGAACAGTCAGATTATTCATATTGGATAGGAGAAAAAGAATGGCAAAGGCTGGAGCGGATTGGAAGGAAATTTGCGCTTGAGCAATTATATGGACAGCTGGAAGGGTTGTTTTTAAGTGGTGCAGCGAATGGCGGAGAGAGGATTGGCATATTGTCGAAGATCAGCTGGTTAGATCCATTTGTCATTTATGAAAAGTGCTGGTTTGAACAGCCGCAGATTCAAAAATTTGAAGCGTTCCGATTGCCGGTACCGAACGGATATAAGAACTGCCTGGAACAGGAAGGGATCAAGGATACAGACCTTTTGCAGGTTGAAGATCGGAAACCGGAAAATATAATGTGTTTCTATGCCGCGGATATATCCTATCGGGTATATGAAAAAAGGTTTGTGGTACAAAGGCCGGAGCCTGCCCAGGTAAACAATTCAGGTATCATACTGCTCGGGCATGGAGAGGTGCTGGATGATTATCTTTTTTATAACAACAAAAGTTATCCGCCGGAAATAGTTGCAGATACAGACCCCCAATATTATGGAAAAAGTCAGTATGGATATGAAATTCAGCCATTTGACCAGATCAGGCCGAAGCTGCTGCAAACAAAGACGATTGTGATATGCAGTATTGATTTTCGGAAGTATGAAAAGATTCTGCATAACAGAAACATTGGCCGTTATTTGATCTATCTTCATGAAAAAGTATGGGCATTGTATTCTGGGGAGTAATTTTACAGTTATGAAAAATAGGGAGGGAAATGCAGTGAAAATGGATGATGGGATACTGGAGAATTGTTATAAACGAAAGCTGCTGGAACAGGAAATCAAAATGCTTAAGTCCCGGGTAGAGGCATTGGAGGGGCAGCTAAACCAAAACAGGCTTGTTCAGAAGCCGCCGGTTTATGAGCAAAAGAAGGCGTTAAACGGATATGAAATAAAATTTTATGAATACAAAGAGAAATATCGATTATGGAATGAGATCGATCTTCGGGCAGTTCAGATGCCTGATAGAAAACAGTTGGTTTCCGTTGTATTGCCAGTGTATAATGGAGAAGATTATATCCGTCTGTCAGTGGAAAGTGTCCTGCAGCAGACGTATGAGAATTTTGAATTGATTTTGATTGATGACGGGTCTACAGACGGGACAGTACAGATAGCAGATGCATATGCGTGCCTGGACAGCAGGATCAAAGTTTTTCACCAGCCAAATAGGAAATTGCCTAAAACATTGTCCAGAGGTTTCAGAATGGCCAGAGGAGAGTTTCTGACTTGGACAAGCGCTGATAATATCATGCACCCGACATTTTTAGAAGAGTTTGTCAGACAGATGAAGAAATATCCGGATGTGGATATGTTTTATGGAAATATGAAGCTGATCGATGAGGATGGAAAAGATTTGACGACTTTTGACTGGCATCCGCAGGCAGGCCATCCGGAGAATGTAATGTTACCAGAAAGCATCCTGGAATTGAATGTGTATCCAAGCAATTATATAGGGGCCGCGTTTATGTATCGGTATGGAGTGGCACAAATAGCCGGGGATTATGCAGCGGGCCGGTATGGCATTGAAGATTATGACTACTGGATGAAGGTGAATGATTTGTTTACCGTACGGCATGTAGATTTTTTAGAACCTTTGTATTCTTACCGGATCCATGCGAAGTCGCTGACATCACAGGATAAGGAGCTAAAAATAACTGAAAACCGGTATCTGACTATGAGCTGGGATAATACCCGCAGAGATTATTTTTTGAAACCTTCTGTATGGGTATTTCGGGAGTGCAGGGCTTGTTTGGCGCCATTGAGAGAAAAATTGAAAAAGCATTTAAAGAAATGCGGGCATATTGTGATGAGCATGGATGATATCAGGGATTGCAGCAGTGAGCATGATCAGAACATTGTGGTGATTGATCTGGGACAAGAATCCTTGGAAGCTGTGGAAAATTTGTCATTTCGTGTATTTACCGTATTGATTTTGGAACATCCGGTAAAATTTCAGGAGATGAATCGTTATTCCTGTTATATCAGCCTGAATGCGGTCGGCAGCGATGACTGGATAAGTGATTATAAAGGGTGGTTTGGAATCTGGAATGTAGAGCAGATGGCAGCTTTTATTCACGGGAAAGCACAAGTTGCAAGGCTGGCTGATCTGGAATGTTCTTTGGAAGAAGAAGGGAAAGCAGATTTTTCTATACTGATCTTATCAAATGGGAAGCTTGAAGCTTTAACAAACTGCTTGAAAAGGATTTATGAAGCCAGAGAGAGCGGCATAGAGGTAATTGTGGTTGCCAGTAAACAGAATATAGGAACGATCTGTCCTGCTGCGGAACAATTTCAAGAAACAATATTCTTAGGATGCACATCAGACAGGGAAGTGGACATGTTAAATTTCGGCATATGGAACTCACACGGGGAATATATCATGTTTCTGGCAGAAGATTGTTCCATAATGCAGACATATTTTCATGAATTTAGAAAAATGTTTGAAGCATCCGGCAGTCTGGGAGCGGTCTGCGGGTCTGTAAGCTATAGAAATGCGGCAAAAAAAACATTATTGAGAAGTCATGAGTTCTCAGTTAAAGAAACGGATGTACTGATAGATGATGAGATTTATGAACTTGGCTGTGTGAATATTACTTTCCGCAATAAACTGTTAAAAAGACTTGGCGGACTGCAGGAGGCAGTTCCAGGGTCAGGAATGGATCTTGCTGATATTTCCATTCAGGCTGCATTACGGTGTTTTGAAAAATACGGCTGGCATATACTGGCTGTGAAGGAAGGCGGAGTGGTCAGAGATTATGCACCGGATCTTTTGTTATCTCAGAAACATACACGCTTGCTGACAAATTATCTCATGAATAAGAACTTAGCAGTTGAAAAGTATACGGATCAGGCATACATACAAGCGCTTTTATACAAAAAGGAAAGAATTGAATTCCGCTATATCTTACATGATGCAAAGCGGACGGCGGATCTGGACGCAGATACCGTCAGATGGCAATATACACGCAGGGATGCAGAAAAAAGGACGGAATATAGCGACAATGGGCAGGTAACCGTATCTGTGATTGTTCCTGTGTATAATGTCAGGGAGTATTTGGAGAAATGTTTGGCTTCTCTACTGGTGCAGACGTTTCCGGATTATGAAATTATTTTGGTTGATGATGGTTCTACAGACGGCAGTGCAGAGCTCTGTGATACATATGCAAAAACAGATGAACGAATCCGGGTATTTCATAAACAAAACGGCGGTTTGTCAGATGCAAGGAATTATGGCATTTTAAGGGCAAATGGTGAATATGTGTTTTTTATTGACAGCGATGATTGGATTGATAAAGACACCCTGCAAAAATTGTATCAGATCGCCAGGGATTATCATGCAGATATTGCAGAATGCAGTTATCGGAACATCTATGCAGATGGCATAAAAGAAGAGACGGATAATACGGGGCTGGTTATAACAGGAGACAGTGTGTTTGCCCTGCGCAATCAGATGAATTGGAAATATTTTAAATCGGTAGCATGGAACAAATTGTATAAAAGAAAACTGTTCCGGAAAGAAAATATGTATCCGGTAGGAAGATATCATGAAGATGAATTTACAACACATAAACTTTTTTGGGAGGCTGCTCATTTGGTCTATCTGGATCAGTCCTTATACAATTATAATCATACGCGGGATGGAAGTATTACAGGGACAGTTACGTCAAAAATCCTGGACAGCTGCTTTGCACTTCGGGAAAGGGTAAGTTTTATCTGCAGTCATCATATTACAGAATTAGAGAAGAAAGTAAAGAATCTTTACTGTTGGATGCTGTTTGACAGAATCAGGAAATGTTATCAGGCAGGAGTGGATGATCAGAGGCTGAAAGAACTCTTGCATCTGCTTTATGAAGAATATGATGAGGTTGCAGGCTGGGATATCAGTGATAGGAATAAATACGATTATCTGATGCTTGCCAGTTCGTATGAGGCATTTAATAGGAAAAAAGATCAGGAGGAACAGTCTTGTCAGGAATAAAGAAAATCATACTTGTCTTTGGAACGAGGCCGGAAGCAATCAAGATGTGTCCGCTGGTGAATGAATTAAAAAAAAGAAGCGGTGTTGAAATTAAAGTCTGCGTAACGGGGCAGCATAAGGAAATGCTGCAGCAGGTATTGGATGTATTCCGGGTGGTGCCGGATTACGACCTCGCAATTATGAAAAAGGATCAGACATTGTTTGATGTAACAGCAAATATTCTGAACCGGATCGGTACGGTCCTGGATTTGGAAAAACCAGATATTGTACTGGTACACGGGGATACAACAACAACTTTTGCAACTGCACTGGCATGTTTTTATAAGCAGATCCAGGTTGGGCATGTAGAAGCCGGCTTAAGGACTTATGATATATTTTCGCCATATCCGGAGGAATTTAACAGGCAGGCAGTGAGTATTGTATCTGCATATAATTTTGCTCCAACACAAACAGCGAAAGAGCATTTGCTGAAGGAAGGAAAAAAAGAAGAAAATATATATGTAACTGGAAATACAGCGATTGATGCTTTAAAAACAACCGTTCATCCGCAATACCATCATCCTGTTTTAGAATGGTCAAAAGGGTTCCGCCTGATCGTGCTGACTGCACACCGAAGGGAGAATCTGGGAGAACCGTTGATTCATATGTTTCGGGCGGTCAGGAGCATTGTAGAAGAACATAAGGATATTAAGGTTGTATATCCGATTCATTTAAATCCTGTGGTTAGAAAAACGGCAGATGATATACTGGGGCATCATGACAGAATCCGGTTGATTGAGCCTATGGATGTTATTGGATTCCATAACCTGCTTGCAAATTCTTACCTGATTCTGACTGACAGCGGGGGGATTCAGGAGGAGGCGCCGTCTTTGGGAAAACCTGTGCTGGTTATGCGAGACACAACTGAACGGCCCGAAGGAATACGGGCGGGAACCTTGAAATTGGTTGGAACCAGGGAGGATGGGATTTATCAATGTTTCCATACATTGCTTACGGATCAGTCTGAATATGAAAAAATGAGCAGGGCATCAAATCCATATGGGGATGGACATGCCAGTGAAAGGATTGCGGATATTCTTTGCAGGGTAAATTAGAGTATCCAGATAGGAGCTGTATGAGAAGAAAGATTCATAAAATAACAATTCTGGCAGTTATTTTTATTTTGGCAGCGGGTTTGTTGGCAATTATGTTTTATCCATTTCCGAATCGGAATCTGGAACTGCAGTTTCTTACCGATGGGAATACTTATACGGTAGACAGAGAATACAGTGACGTGATTGATGAGGCGGCAAATCAGTTTGTATTTGAGGATACAGACAGTTTTCTGATCAAAGAAGTACGCATCTATGGAAAAATAAAATCTATGTGCCTTAAAAAGATAAATTACAGTGAGTTAGCCAGTTATTTTTCCGAAATCAGAAACGCAGAAATGCAATGGGTGGAAAATGGCTTGCAGTTTACGGGCACTGGACAGATTTGCCTGATTATGAACGATGCATTTCAAAAGCTATTGAAATCATATGCGAAGACTTGTCTGATGGAACGAATGATTTTGTCAGGATTGTTCCTTGCAGTGATGGGATTCCTATACTGCGGCTGCATCCTGATGGAGGACAGGCTGTTTTCAGAAGGCAGGAATTATCATGGTATGCTGTATGAATTAAAAAAATTTGCACGGGATATGAGACAGTACGTTCAGTATATGGTTTACGCAGCGCGGACAGATTTGAAAGCGGAAGTGGCAAATTCCTATTTAAACAGGCTTTGGTGGCTGTTGGAACCATTTTTTAACATGATTGTGTATGTGATTGTTTTTGGAAGGGTAATGGGTAATTCGGTGGAGAATTATGCGACATTTGTTTTTTCGGCATTGCTGATGTGGAATTTTTTTAATAAAACGATTAATTACTCTGTAAAGCTGGTACGTAATAACAAAGATATTATCACGAAGGTATATATTCCTAAGTTTGTAATATTGCTTTCAAATATGATCCTGAATTTATTTAAACTTCTATTTTCATTAATAGTGCTGGTTCTTATGATGGCTGTTTTTCATGTACAAGTTGGGGTTCAGCTGCTATGGGTATTTCCAGCTTATCTGGTTATGATACTGCTGGCATTTGGAATAGGAATGATATTTCTGCATTTTGGTGTATACGTAGATGATTTGTCCTATGCAGTCGGCATTTTGTTAAATATGCTGATGTTTTTATCCGGTACATTTTATGAAGTGATGACGACGCTGCCGGAACCTTTAAATACGATTATGATCTGCCTGAACCCTGCAGCAATGTTTATTGATACGATGCGAAATGCGCTGCTGTATCATACGGCCAGCAATCTGCCGGTTTTAGGAATGTGGCTGCTGCTTTCCATTCAGCTGTGCGGCATTGGGATACATATTGTATACAAAAATGAAAATAGTTATGTAAAGGTGGTTTAGCATATGAAGAATGTCGCGTTAGAGGTAAGCCATGTCAGTATTAATTATAAAAATCTGATTCATATGTCTATGCATCAGAGCCTTCTAAACAGAAAGGCAAAGAAGGCAGATACGATACAGGCAGTCCGGGATATTTCGTTCTGTGTCAATCAGGGAGAGATTCTTGGAATTGTAGGAAGGAATGGTTCTGGAAAGACTACGCTGCTGCGGTCGATTGCAGGAATTTTTCAGCCGGATGAAGGACAGATTGATACAAAAGGCAACCGTGTTTCGCTGATGGCAATCGGGATTGGGTTTAATCCGAACAATACAGGACGGGAAAATATCCTTAAGTCAGGGATGCTGCTTGGATGCAGGCTGGACTACATAAAAGAGCGTATGGACGAAATTATCGAATTTTCGGAGTTAGGAGATTTTATAGAAAGGCCGGTCAGGACTTATTCCAGTGGTATGTATTCAAAATTGTCGTTTGCGGTAACGGCTATACTGGATACGGATATTATGCTTGTGGATGAGGTATTAAGCGTAGGGGATGAGCATTTCAGAAGAAAAAGTTATCGGAAAATGGAAGAATTGATGCGGAGTAATCGGACGGTCCTGATTGTTTCTCACGCGACAGATACGTTGAAAAAATTTTGTGACAGGGTTCTGTGGATCAATGACGGGCAGTATAAGAAGATGGGAGATACGCAAGAGGTACTGGCAGAATATGATGCGTTTATGCGCATATAGGAAAGGAGCAGTTTTTATGAAAAAGTATCATACAGGGTATGTACCGGGTGTCTATGATTTGTTTCATATCGGACATTTAAATCTGATTCGGAATTGTAAAAAATATTGTGACTATCTGATTGTGGGTGTGCTGACGGATGAGCTTGTAGAGTTTTATAAGGGGAAAAAGCCTTTTATTCCGTTTGCGGAGAGGGCGGAAATTATAGAAGCATTGAAAGATGTGGACAAGGTAATAGCAGTTGGATTTGAGAATACAGATAAGATCGATGCGTGGCATCAGCTGCATTATGATGTGCATTTTTCTGGTGATGACCACAAGGATGACTGGCAGGAAGTGAACCTGCAGCTGTGCAGTTTGGGAGCGGCAATGGAATTTTTGCCTTATACGAAAAGTACAAGTTCTACACAGCTGCGAAAGCTGATTGAGGATGCGTTTCTTTGACAGGAGGGTATTATGAGTGAAATTGAAATGGATATCCATTCGGAAGGGCAAATGAAACTCCTAAAAAAAGCACAGGAGTTTAATCGGATCTTATTGCGGGAGATTGACCGTGTATGCAGTAAATATGGACTGAAATATTATTTAATATGCGGAGCTTTGCTTGGGGCAGTCAGGCATAAAAGCTTTATCCCGTGGGATGATGACATTGATATTGCTATGACAAGACACGATTTTGATATCTTAAAAAAATATGCATCCAGCGAATGGGATGGAAAAGAATTTTTATTTGTGGATTATAGTGAATTAGGGAAGGGTGTTTTTCTGGATTTTTTGTCACGTGTTGTATACATGAAAGAAGAAGTTTCTGTCATCACCTATCAGAAAATACACGGGAAAGGACGGAGTGATATAGAAAATCATATTCCGTTGGATATTTATGTTTTAGATCATGCTTCTGATAATGAAAAAAAACATAAACTTCACACGATGCTGCTGCAGGGTATTTATGGATTATGCATGGGGCATCGGGCTTTTGTAAATTTTGACGAGTATAA
Source organism: uncultured Eubacterium sp. (assembly GCA_947564835.1). GTDB lineage: Bacteria > Bacillota > Clostridia > Lachnospirales > Lachnospiraceae > Eubacterium_J. Next base: position 33,305 of record CANOET010000009.1, read on the forward strand.
AGACCAGCCGCCTTCGCGCAGAAGACTGATACATTTATTAGTCAGTATGGGTCGGCTGGTACCGGCGAAAGTATTGTTCGCTTTTTATGAAGCGGTCAGAAAAAAATATAACAAAAATATGGACACAGACAGCTATATTATGTCGAACGGATTTATTTTTTGCTTGCCTTTGCGTTTTAAAAAGGCGTGGTTTGGTGATGGAGTGCGCGTTTTGATTGATGATGAAGAGTTTTTAGGCCCGAAAGACTGGGATTCATATCTGTGTGTGCAATATGGGGATTATATGAAACTTCCTCCGCTTAAATACAGACATCCGGCACATACATATGGGGCAGATGGGATATTTCACACTATAAAATATGCGCAGGAAGATGAAACTAGTATCTGAATGATTGGGAAAGTGTGGGGATAGAGGGGAATGTCAAAAAGTAAAAAAAGGACAGCGTTCTTTTTGGCTATGATTGTAGCAGGAAGTATATTTACGCTGATATATCTGGCCATAACAGGAAATACACCGCAAAAATACACAGATATTGTTATCGAGTTTACGTCTATGTTCTCAAGTAATAAATCTGCAGAACGCAGCTTCGTCTATCTGCTGATTTTTGCCGGGGCAGGCATTTATACATTGTACTTTATGTATACCCTGAAAATGAAAAAGGGTCTGTCAGAGACAGAAGAAAAACAGGCGGAGACAGAAAGGAACGGTGTACAGAAACATACAAGGACATTTATTTGCCTGCTTGTAGCGCTGGCAGGGATTTATTATCTGGTTTTTGCCCAGGTAAATCCGATCCTTTTTGGAGCCCTGCTGGTAATGCTTGCAGCTATAGCTGTTGGCAGGGAGCTTATTTTACATAGCCTGGTGTTTTATTTTACGGGCATCTATGCATTAAGCGGGTTGTTCCGGATCTATGTATTTGCAGGAGGCAGCCATGGGATGAACAGTGTGCAGCTGGCAGTTCTTATGACGGCTGCAGCTGTATGCCTGCTATCCTTCCAAAACAGGAAGCGTCTGCTCGTTTTGGGCTGTTTAACAGGACAGCTGTTTGTTCCCGGTGTGCTGTTTATTTATGTCTCGGATCAATATCTGTATCGTGGAGAGAGGATGGAAGTCCCTGTGCCAGCGGCAGTAAAAATATGTATAGCCGTGCTTGTGGTTTCATTTTTGGCGGAAGCAGCCTGCAGGCTGTGGAAGAACCGGAAGGCATGTGCGGACATTGAACAAGCAATTGGTTTTGGGACGTGTGTTTGTATCATGGCGTTTCAAAGATTTGACGGGGCGGGGGCGGTGCTGCCTGCGGACATGCACCATCCGTTTGAAAATATTATCGGCTACCAGCAGATAGTTGAATTGGGGCAGAAGCCGTTTGCGGAGTATATTCCGGTATCGGGTATGTATTCTGTTGTCCAGGGGGCGTTTTTCCAGCTGTTTGGAAAGGGTGAGATGGGGCATTATGCGGTGGCGCAGAACGTATTTTATCTGTTTGCTGTTTTGCTTGTCGTCTGGCTGCTGCGGGTGCAGGTAAGCAGTATCTGCGTGTTTCTGGTGTCGCTGGTGTTTTATATGCGCAGTTATAACCGGGATATGTTTGTGCTGCCGGTGATGCTGCTGTTGATTTACCCAAAGCTGGTAGAGAGGAAGAACCTGTGGCTGAAAGCATGGTTTTTGACAAGCCTGTTCCATGGTTTGTATTATCCGGTGTATGGAGCGGCAGTTGGGGTTGCTTTTCTGCCGCTTGGGGTCTGGCAGGCGGTTAGATACGGCAGGTCTGGGCAGCTTAAGCGGGACGCGGGGACGGCCCGGTTCTGGGCGGGATGGGCGGTGTGCCTGTTTGCTGCGGTTTGCTGTATCCCTTATCTGGCCGGGACCTATCGGCATATGAGGGCGATGGCCGGGCAGACGGTTTACGCGAATGGGATTGCGCGGTTCGGGCAGCTGGTGCCGGAATGGTTTTTCCCGTATCTGGGCGATTTCCAGGTGGTCCGGATTGCATTGTATGATGTGGCTACTTTTCTGGTTCCTGTTGTTTTTGTGTGGGCGGCGTATGCGCTGGCGCTGCGGATCGGGTGGGTGCAGAAGGATTTGCGGGGCGCCGCGGCGGCGGTTTCTATGGCAATCCTTCTGACAGTCAGTTTTTCTTATACGTTTGTCCGTCTGGATATCAACAATATTTGTGCAAGGAGTATTGACAGCCTTTTGGCGGTGATGGTTGTGCTGATGGTTATTTTAGAACAGTATCTGCACAAGAAAAAAATAGGCTTTTTGGTTCTATGCCTGGCAATGCTTGCGCCTGCAGTCTCTGCAAGAATCGGGTTTTTTGCCCTGGATGCCGGATTGAAGGCGTATGTGGCGGTTCCGGAGGATTATGTGTTTGTGGAACAGGATGCGGTGGAAAGGCTGGGGGCTTGTTTTATCAAAGAGTCGCTGTATGAGCAGGTTTCCTCGGTCTGTGCTTCTTTGGAAGAGGAAGAAAAAGGGCAGGCGTATCTGGGGGTTCCGGGGGATTTTGGGTATTTTTATTTAAGCGGGGTGAAAGGGAACGGGGTGATGGAGACTTTTGATACCTTGAAAGGCTATGAAGCAGTGCAGGAAGCGGTCGCGGCGGCCAGGGGCCAGAAGGCTGCGGTTGGGAATGTGAGTCCGTTTTACAACTATTATTTGTACCATTGGCTGCTGACCTCCGGGGAATATGTCTGGTCTGCGGAAAAAGGGTGTTTTTTGCCGGATAGCGGCGGATGGACGAAGGAGCAGGTTTTGGAAATGCATCGGGGATTGTCTTTTGGCATGGAAGGGTTTGACGCAGGGAAAAACGCAGGCTCTTTTGGATTGTCGATGGATTCCCTGCAGGGGATTTTTTCCGAACCGGATATTGGGTTTTTGTACAGGCAGGAGGGGGAGGAAGGGCATATTGCATTTACAGATGCTGTCGACGGGGAAGAGGCGGATTTTATGTATGTGGAATTTTCGGATATGGGACAGGATTTTGTGTACACGCTGTTTGATTTAAATGGGGAACAGGAGCGAAGCGGCGGGCTTTTGGCAAAATATCTGATGAAGAAAAATTACTGTCCGGGTATGCAGGTGGCCGTCAGCTGGGAAGATGGCGAAGGGCAGGAGCATTCGATGCATTGTGCCATGCAGCAGGGAAAACTGCTGGTGCCGCTTGGAGCGGGTGAAAAATGGCTGCTGCATCCGCATACGGATTTACGTATCAGCGTAACCCGGGACGGGCAGCAGTCAGAAGTGCCCAAGATTGCAGAGTTACGTTTTTTAAAGCTCCGGGAAGCGGGCTGATGGAAAGCGCCCGGATGGAAAAAGCCGGATCGAAGAGATTAAATGGAAAATGTCGGATGGAAAAGGCCAGATGGAGAAGGCCGGATGGAAAATGCTGGATCGAAGAGGTGAAAAGGAGTGGATTTATGGATAAGATATTATTGTTTATTCCCATGTATAATTGTGAAAAACAGATTGTGCGGGTTCTGGCACAGCTGGATGCGGAGGTCTGCGGCTTCTTATCCGAGGTGATTATCGTAAATAACCGCAGCACGGACGGCGGGGAGGAGGCTGTGCGGGACTATTTGTCGCGGCATCCTTTGCCGGTTCCGGCCAGGCTTTTGCGCAACTGTGAGAATTACGGCCTGGGCGGGTCCCATAAGGTTGCCTTCCGCTATGCGTTGAAAAAGGGGTTTGACTATGTCATTGTCCTGCACGGGGATGACCAGGGGAGTATTGCGGACCTTGTGCCGTATTTAAGGAGCGGGGAGTATGCGAAGTATGACTGCCTGCTTGGAGCCAGGTTTATAAAAGGCGCCAGGCTGGAGGGGTATTCGAGGTTCCGGACATTCGGGAACCGGGTTTATAACCTGCTTTTTTCAGCCGGGACCGGGCAGCGGATTTATGACCTTGGCTCGGGGCTTAATATGTACCGGGTAACAATGCTGGAAAGCCGGTTTTACATCCGGTATAAGGACAATCTGATGTTTAATTACTGCATGATCCTTGGGTCGTCTTATTTGAAGCACCGCATGAAATTTTTTCCGGTTGTCTGGCGGGAGGAGGACCAGGTGTCCAATGTAAAGATGGCAAGCCAGGCGGTGACGGTATTAAGGCTTCTGGCTGCTTATGTATTTGCAAAAAGGCGGTTTATGACAGGCGAGCACCGGGACAGGAAGGTTGCTTCTTACCGGGCACAGACGGTGTTCCGGAAATGAGGCAAAAAAAGGTCTATATCGTTGTAAATAGTTTCGTCCTGTTTCTGTCAGCGGTTTTGTTTTACCGGGGCTTTCTGGCGGGCGCGGGCATGCCGCAGAGGGGGTCTTTGCGTGTGGCGGTTATGGTGCTTGTGACTGCGGCTGCCGTCCATGGCCTTAAGGCTTTCCGGCTGTATGTTGCGCTTTACGGGAAAGGGGTGTCTTTTGGGGGCCATATGAAGCAGTACAGCAAGACGGCTGCTGTCAGTATGATCCTGCCGGTAAAGTCGGGCGACCTTTTCCGGGCATACTGCTACGGGAAACTGGTGAAGGGCTGGTACAGCGGCATTGTGCTGGCTGTGCTGGACCGTTTTATGGATACGCTGGCGCTGGTAACGATGATGCTTTTGATGCAGGCAGCAGGCATGGCGCAGGCCATACCGCTGCTGTATGTGCTGCTGGCCGCACTGTCCGCGATCCTGGTCTGCTACCTGGTCTGCCCGCAGATCTGCCGTTACTGGAAGCGGTATTTCCTGCGGCTGGATGCTTCCGTTCGGAGGAACCGCGTGCTCAGATCCTTGTGTTATCTGGAACATGCATACGCAGAGGTGGCGGCAGTCGTTAAGGGGAGGGGCGTGATCCTGTATGCGCTTTCCTTTCTGGCATGGACCGTGGAGACCGGGGGACTCATCCTGCTGGACCGGATGCTGGCCGGCCGGGGAACCGGGCAGGCTGTCAGCGCATATCTGACGGCGGCGCTGGCCGGGACGGAGTCGGCTTACCTGAAACAGTTTGTGGCGGCGGGTGTGGCGCTTATGGCTGTGCTGTACGTGCTTTTAAGCATGGCAGGCATGGGCAGGAAAGGGGGTATCCATTGAAGGTACTGGTTGTATTTGACGATACCGGGGCAAAGAGCGAAGTGATCGCGGATGTCATCGGGGACAGGGGCTTTGCGGATGTGGTGGTAAAAAGGAAGCGCCTGGAACAGTATTACCGGGAAAACCTGGAACAGCTGTACCCGCAGGCGGAGTGGAAGCTGGTGCGTACCGTTTTTGAGTTCGGCGGGCTGAGGCAGTGGCTGGATGGCGCGGCGGATGCGGATACCAGGGTGCTGCATTGCTTTTCCGGTTTTTTGATTTCACAAAAGGAGCCGGTGCTTGCGGCTTATGAAAAGCTGCGCTATGCGGATGAGCCGTACCGGGTGATGGCAGGGGAAAAGGCGGCTGCCGTTATGTTCCCCGATACGGATTCCTACGGGCGTTACCTGGACGTTTTGTGCGGCGGGCTGTCCAGTGCGGAAGCAGCCAGGCAGGTC
>CANOET010000010.1 GCA_947564835.1 uncultured Eubacterium sp.
CAGGCTTCTATGAAACGCAAATTCAGGTGTTGTAAAGCCTGCCATAATCAGACTCTCCGGTTCCCAGCCCGCAGAGTCGTCCGGTTAGCCACATCTCCCCCGCAAACCAGGACTTCCACAGCCCGCAGAGTCGTCCGCATAGCCACATCCCCCCCGCTAACCAGGATCTCCACATCCCGCCAGGATCTTTGCAGCAGCAGCATTTACGCAGTATTTCCCAATAATTCTGGAATTTTCCTTGCAATTTTGTAAGATTGTGCTAAACTGTATCTATATAATCTCTATTCTAAAAAAGAAATAGTATGATACATACAGTTCCATAGTATTACGTATACTTTTTCAAGTTTAGTCAATAATAGACAGAATATTCAGAAAATATTCTGTAAGCGAAACGCAGAGAAAGAACCGTCCGTGAAACCGGATGCTTTTGTCATCTGCATCTGACCATGAGAAGGAATTGTTCCATTCCTTTATAGGAATCATTTAACAAGCAATAAAGCCAATGCAGTTCACTTTGCGGCTGTCAGCTTTTGCTGCAGCACAAGTGGAATCCGGCCCGCCGCGGTTTTCCGGGCTTTGCGGTTGGTGCTTGTTTTGCGGGCAAAAGAAGAAAGGAACGCATAGGCCGGATACAGGCAATGGAACAGACCGCATGGGATAAAAGATTAAGGAAAGGAAGTTTTTACAGTGGACTGACTGCACTGTAGCAAAGGAGGATACCATGGGAAATCAATTAGTATGGCAGGATCGGTTTGACATAGGGGTAGATGTCATCGACAGGGAACACAGGAAGCTTTTCAGTATTATGAACCGCCTGTTTACGTTTAGCGAGCAGGAAGATAAAATGCAGTGGGTATGCCAGGAAGGGCTGAAGTATTTTCAGGATCATGCGATGAAGCATTTTGCAGAAGAAGAGGTTTATATGGCTTCGATCGCATATAAAGGGTATGAGTCGCACAGGCGTATCCATGATAATTTCCGCCGGAATACGCTGCCGGCATTGGAGCAGGAGCTGCAGCTGTCCCATTATTCCAAGGATGCGGTAAGCCATTTCCTAAGTGTCTGCGCCGGATGGCTGATCGGCCATACATTAACGGAGGACCGTGCGATTACCGGAGAAGTAATGAGCAAATGGGACAATCTGCTGCCGGAGGAAGAAGAGCTGGCGGTCAAACAGCTGATTACCCATCTGGTCAAAGATATGTTCCAGCTGGATATACGCCTGATCAGCGACCGTTACGGCGCGGAAAAATTCGGAAAGGGCATTTACTATCGGATGATCTACAAGAATCATAAGAATGAAAAGTGGGAAGTTTTTATGGTGTTTGAAGAAAAACTGCTGTTGGAAACGGTTGGCAAAATGATGGGCGGCAAATCCGAAAAGATGAGCGCTGTAATTATGAACGCGTCCAGATACACGATAAAACAGTTTGTAGAACGGATTTTGGAGTATTTGCCGGTTGCTGACGGATATGAGCTGCAGGATGAAAATCTGCTCTCATTTGAGCAGTTCCAGAAAGTATTTACAAAGCCGCAGTGCAGCCTTTTGTTTGATACGGGCGCAGGTTATTTTGCATACTGTGCAATGCTGCCGCGCGCATTGAAAAAAGCCGGAGTGTCTATCGTTACGGAGAACGCGGTAACGGAAGTGCGCAATTACTTAAAGAACAACGAAGAACAGCAGGCTGGAGATTCCAAGAAAAAGCTGCTGATTATCGACGATTCGGATACGATCTGCCTGGCTATGCAGGAGCTGTTCGGGAAGGATTATGATGTGGCGGTGGCAAAATCCGGTATGGCGGGAATCCGCTGCCTGATGCTGAACCGGCCGGATCTTGTCCTGCTGGATTATGAGATGCCGGTATGCGATGGCGTACAAGTACTGCAGATGATCCGTTCGGAGGAAGACTTTGCGAAGATTCCGGTATTTTTCCTTACCGGCAAGTTGGATAAATCCAGTGTTACCAGAGTGATGCCGTTAAAGCCGGAGGGTTATCTGCTAAAGAACCAAAAGCCTGCGGATATTAAGAAAAACATTGACGGTTATTTTCGTAAAAAAAAAGGATGAACGTAGAAACCAGCTTTGGATGCTGCCGGCCAGGCAGAATGCAGAGCTGGTTTTTTATATTTTTTGTAACCTTTTTGGATGCTCATTTGTATGATTAGTGAAAGGGCCTTTCAAAGAAATCAGAAACTGAGGGATCACTCATGAAGCAACCAACGGAAGAACTGATCAGGCGTTACCAGGACAATTTGTTTTCAGCCGCGTTTCAGGTTTGCAAAAATGCGGCGGATGCGGACGATGTTGTCCAGGAGACGTTCCTGCAGTATCATGTAACAAAAAAAGAGTTTGACAGCGAGCAGCATATCCGTGCCTGGCTGATCCGGGTGGCGGTCAATAAAGCGAAAAATGTGAACCGTTCTTTCTGGCGGCAGAATAAGGTGCCGCTGGAGGAGTATATGGAAACACTTGTTTTTGAGACGCCAAAGGAGGAAACGTTGTTTGAGACAGTGATGAAGCTTCCGCAAAAATACAGGATTGTTATCCATCTGTATTATTACGAAGAGTATTCCGTGCGTGAGATTGCCGGTATTTTAAAGCTGTCAGAAAGCAACGTGAAGGTCAGGCTGACAAGAGGACGCAAGCTGCTGCGGGAAGCATTAAAGGAGGACTGGGAAGATGACGAATAAAGAAAGATACCGCAAAGCGTTTTCAACTCTGCATGCCTCCGGAACTATTTCTTTGGAGGAAGAGCATATGGAAAAAAGAATACGTTGTTATCGGTTGAAAAGGGCGGCTGCAGCCTGTGCGGCGGCTGCGGTCGTATGCGGCAGCATGACCGTGGCATATGCGGCTGACCTGGGCGGCATCCAGCAGAAAATGATGGCATGGTTCCATGGGGAACAGACGCAAATCAATGTCAGACGCACCGGGGAAAACAGCTACAGTTATACGTATACGGATGAAAACGGCAATGTCCGAAAAGGAGGCGGGGCCGCTGTAGGGATTGATGATAACGGCAATGAAACCGCTTTATCAGCAGAAGAAGTGCTCAAGGATGCAGGCAATGGACTGGAAGTGATGGAAGACGGGTCGGTATGGTATTTTTACTATGATAAAAAATTCGATCTTACAGACCTGATTGACGAGGAAGGAAACTGCAAGTTCCAGTTTGCATATAAGGGCGAAACCCTTTATGTCAGCTGTTCCATCCAGCAATCGGAGGAAGGGGTGATCGATGAGGAAAACGGAATCAGCTATACGGGCGGTTACGAAACATCCATAGAAAGAGAAGCCCCGAAAGACGCAGACGATTATATATTTGTAGAGTAACAGCACCGGAAAGGTACAGGCCGCAGGAAGATCCGGCATATAAAAGGCCTGTTTCGCACGGAGGATCCGATACTTTTGCAATGCATACAGTCCGCCGCCCGAAACAGGTTGCTTTGGCATTGGGAATTTAACGTTTCATACGTTTCATCATTTGGATCATGCTTTGTGCTTTTTTGCTTTCTTCCGGCGATAGATTTTTCAGCAGGACATCAAGCATCAGGTCCCGTTCCGCTTCATTAAAAGCGATCCCCTGCTTTGCAGCGTTATTGGAGGCGGCCATTAAAGCAGCCATCATATCTTTCGGGCCGCCTCCGGCCTGCCTGGCAGACATGGCCTTTAGAAAAGCCAGCTTTTCGGGAGAGATCCCGGTTGTGTTCTGTGCATTAAATACATCATCAAAATTCATAACGTCCTCCATTCGGATTTCCTGTAACAATATTTCCAGCATCGGTCCGCTTTGGCGCCGCAGCCAATTCCGGGCCTGTATCCGGACCGGCAAGAAGTTTGCCTTTATCAACAGCATATGGCGGCAGCGGAAAAATGTGATGCATTTTGCAGAAAAGGCCGTAAAATCAAATGCCGCGGCAGATCAGGAAAACATCGTCTCATACGTAGAAAACATAGAGAAAATATTCAGGATCATATCGATATGCTCCTGTTCCTGCTCCGAGCAGAATTTACGGATATCGCTCAGCATATGCAGCGTATTTTCCATTGGATTTTCAGTCGAACAGATGGACAGGGACGTATCGTCGCTGTCGATCAGGTCAATGGATTTTTTCAGCTCGATGGATTTGATCAGGGTTAAGATTTCTTTTTGCCGGGAACCGCGCATATAGGGCAGGGCGGTTTTTAAGATCTGCAGGTCTTTGTTCTGCGTCTTTTCATCAAAGGCGGTTGCTATGTAATTGTTGTCCATAAAATTTCCTTTTTTATTTAGTGTATGAGCGGGCGGATGGAAATATGACACCTTTTTGAAAAGAGATCCATATAATGAAGAAAGGAGGTTTCTTAGTAATAGAAATGATATGGTATGGATCATTCTATATTTGGAAAAATATTTGAGAATAGAAATAAGAATAGAAAAGAAAATGGTACGATTATGGGAAAACTGATTATTGATGGAAATAAGGTTTATACGGTGGATGAGGCATGTATGAAGAGGAAGAACCTGACATTGGCGCAGATCCGGGAACAGGAGCCGCAGCAGCAGGTACCGGGGCGGTCAAATGGGAGGCGTAAGGGGAGGAAATGAGACACTTCTGACATTGTGTTGCATTTGGGGGGGGGACTTTCCCGAAAGATTCTGGTTAGCCAGGAGATGTGGCTAACCGGACGACACTGCGGGCGGTGGGCAGGGGATGTGGCTAACCGAACGACACTGCGGGCGGTGGCCAGGGGACGCGCCCGCAGTGTCTAGTTATTGGCAGGCTTTACAACACCTGATTTGGTTATTGGCAGGCTTACAACACCTGATTTGGTTATTGGCAGGCTTTACAACACCTGATCTGGTTATTGGCAGGTTTACAATAACTGAATTTCGGGTTCGGTACTGATAAATCTGTGATGATATACTGGTTTATTGGCTTTGTATCAATGCGTCTATGCGTCTGGTTTTGTCTTTTATATACGGTTTTTAATTTTAGCCGTGATTGTGCTGATAAAATCATCTAATGTCATTGTTTCGGTTTTTGAGGTATCTCTGCTGCGGATCGAAACAGTGCCGCCTTCGGCTTCTTTTTGACCGAGGATAAGCATATATGGTATGCGGTCAATGAATTGTGCTTCTCTGATCATATAGCCGATTTTCTCGTTACGGCTGTCTATTTCACAACGGATTTTAGCTTTGCGGAGTGCAGTATATACCTTGTTTCCATAATCAGCGCTTTTTTCTGACACAAGCAATATCTTAACCTGAATGGGAGCTAACCATATGGGGAATTTTCCTGCAAAATGTTCGGTGATAATTCCAATAAAGCGTTCCATCGACCCAAAGCAAACACGATGTATCATGATCGGACGCTGTTTTTCGCCTTTTTCATCCATATATTCCAGGCAAAAGTTTTGGGGCATTTGGAAATCAAGCTGTATGGTTCCGCATTGCCAAGTGCGTCCAAGCGAATCTTCCAAATGAAAATCTATTTTCGGACCGTAAAATGCTCCGTCGCCTTCGTTTATGGTATATGGAAGTTCAAGTTTTTCAAGAGCCTGCTTTAAGCCATTTGTAGCAGCTTCCCAATCTTCATCGCTGCCCATACTGTCATCTGGGCGAGTAGAAAGTTCCATAAAATATGTAAAACCGAATTTGCTGTACACCTCGTTTATAAGATGAACGATATTCATGATTTCGGTTGTGATCTGTTCTCTGCGTAGAAAGATATGGGCGTCATCTTGTGTAAAACAACGAACACGGAATAAGCCGTGCAAAGCTCCTTTTAATTCGTGCCGATGGACAAGTCCAAGCTCTCCGATTCGCAGCGGCAAATCACGGTAGCTATGTGGCTGGCTACCATATACCAGTACACTGCCGGGGCAATTCATTGGCTTGATACAGTAGGTATCTTCATCAATAACTGTGGAATACATATGGTTCTTGTAATGCTCCCAATGCCCGCTTGTTTCCCAAAGAGCCCGATGCATAATCATAGGCGTAGATACTTCAGCATAATTTTCACGGGTATGAATATCCCGCCAATAATCAATTAAAGCATTTTTTAATGCCGTACCTTTCGGCAGGAAAAACGGAAAGCCTGATGCTTCGTCGCGGAACATAAATAAACCCATTTCCTTGCCTATCCTTCTGTGGTCGCGCTTTTTAGCTTCCTCAAAAAGTTTTAGGTAATCTTCAAGCTCCTTTTGCGAAGAAAAGGCGATGCCCTTAATGCGTGTAAGCATTTTATTGTTCTTATCGTTTTTCCAATACGCGCCCGATTGCCCTGTGATCTTAAAGGCCTTTAACGCTTTTGTATTACACAGATGCGGACCGGTACACATATCTATATACTCGCCCTGTCTGTAAAAACTGATTACCGCATTTTCGGGCAGATCATCCATATGTGCAGCTTTATATTTTTCACCCCGGCTTTCCATTATAGCAATAGCTTCTTCACGGGAAAGAACAAAGGGCTTTATTGCAATATTTTCTTCGGCTATTTTCTGCATCTCAGCTTCGATAGCTTGTAAATCACCGTCGGATAATTTGGTTTCTCCTAAATCAACATCGTAATAAAAGCCGTTCTCTGTGGCAGGTCCATAAGCAAAAATAGCGTGTGGAAATAGCCGTTTCACTGCCTGCGCCAGAATATGGGCTGCTGTATGGCGTAAAATATGGTGTTCTTCCGCTTTTGGGCATTCGTTTACCAAACCGTTATTGTAAATTACTTTCATTTTGTGTTCCTTCCTGTCATTGATTAGCATTTCCCGTTTGCAAACAGTTACAGTTTACCCAGTAACTGCAAACATTCCTGCTGATAAAAAGCAAGATGCTACACTTGTGCCATCCTGTTTTTTATCCTATAATAAATGGGCAGTTTTTTCAATACATCTGCGGCAGGTGCTACAACAATCGTTTTTTGTGACAGGAGATAATACTATGACACATCAAGAAAAGCAAAAAGAACAAAGCAAGAAGTGGATTGCCAGTGCCTTTTTCACACTTCTCCAAAAGAAAGACTATAATGCTATAACTGTATCAGAAATCGCTAAAAAAGCAGGCCTTTCCAGACGGACTTTTTACAGGGTGTTTAGCTGCAAACAGGATATCATCGAATATATGTTTGAAGAAATATTTCCGGATTATATTTCTGCGGTAAATGAACTGCCTGCTAAAAAAAGAGAGTATTTAGCAGTCGCTATCGTCGGGTTTGTGAACAAACATCTGGAGTTCTTTCGCTGCCTGAAAAAAAATCATTTAGATTATTTAATCATTGATTTCTTTGACAACCATTTGGCAGATGGGCGTGACAGCATATGGGAGCGTCCATTTTCTGAAAATGACGAAGTGGAACAGGTTTTTTTAATGACAATAAGCGTTGAACATTATAATATTATCCGCTTATGGCTTGAGCTTTATCATAAAAAAACGCCAGAAGAAATGTCAAAACTCATAGCAGACGCACTCGCATTATTCAATCACTTTCAATAAATTAGGCTCTTAGAAACGATTTTTTGCGCAAAATGGTAGAATTTTAATTCCAGGAGATAGAATTGACATTGTGTTGCATTTTGAGGGCTTTCCCGAAAGATTCTGTTTAGCCAGGAGATGTGGCTAACCAGACGACTCTGTGGGTGGTGGGTAGGGGATGTGGCTAACCGCCCGCAGTGCCTGGTTATTGGCAAGCTTCCAAACACCTGAGTTTACGTTTCATGTAAAGCGAGCGAAAACCAGCCGGACGAGGAGGAATGGTTTTACATGAACTAAAATTATAATGTTGTCTATCATGTACCTATAGGTGTGGACACGGAAAGTCTGGCTTTATATGGACTGAGTTTTAGATACTGGCAGATTTACATAAACTGAATTTTAGATACTGGCGGGCTTACATGAACTGGAATTTTAGATACTGGCAGGCTTTTACATGAACTGGAATTTTAGATACTGGCAGGCTTTTACATAAACTGGAATTTAGGTGTTGTAAAGCCCGCAGTGTCGTCCGGATAGCCACATCCCCTGGCCAATCAACATCTATCGGGAAACCAAAAACATAACACTATGTCAAAAGTGTTCCTCTTCTGGTTGATCCAGATTAGGCAGGAAAAGAAAAACAGCTGGCCGGTATACCAGCCCGCTGTTTTTCTCAAATGCTATTCACATACGGGGCTCTGCAGAAGGCCCGAAGGCCCTCCGCAGACACCAACCGGCGATTTAGAAGAAGCCGTTGCCGCCGCATCCGCATCCGCACAGCAGCAGTAAAATCAGCCAGATACAGCTGTTGTCGCTGCCGCCGCATCCGCATCCGTTGCCGCAGCCATTGCCGCCGAAGAAAGAACCGCCGCCGTTGTTGCCGCAGCAGCAGAATAACAGCAGGATAATCCAAATAAAGGAATTATTTCCTCCTGCACATCCGCACCCACAGCTGGTGTTTTCTCCACATCCACAGTTTGTAGCAGCTAAATCACTCATAATGATTGCCTCCATTTTTTATTTGTTTTATGGTTTATACTATGAGCGCAGCTTGTATAGGTTTCCAAAAAAAATAAGATAATAAACCGTACATGCATTGACAAACCCATGGGTATTTGTATAAAATGTTCTGGATATGAAGTGTACAAATACCAGGAGGATGGATAAAATGGAAAAAATAAAAATGACAACACCGCTAGTAGAGATGGACGGCGACGAAATGACCAGGATTCTCTGGCAGATGATCAAGGATGAGCTGCTGCTTCCTTTTGTGGACTTAAAGACCGAGTATTATGACCTTGGCCTTGCCTGCAGGAATGAAACGGATGACCAGGTGACCGTAGATTCTGCGAATGCGACGAAAAAATACGGTGTTGCCGTAAAATGCGCTACGATTACGCCGAACGCGGCCCGTATGAGCGAGTATCATCTAAAGGAAATGTGGAAAAGCCCGAACGGCACAATCCGTGCGATTTTAGACGGTACGGTGTTCCGTACGCCGATCAAGGTCAAAGGGATCGAGCCTTGCGTGAAAAACTGGGAGCTGCCGATTACCATTGCAAGGCATGCCTATGGAGATGTTTATAAAAATGTAGAAATCAAAGTGCCGGGCCCGGGAAAAGCAGAGCTGGTTTTTACGGCGAAGGACGGCACACAGATCAAAGAAACCGTATTTGATTTTGAAGGGCCGGGCATTATCCAAGGGCAGCATAATGTAGAGGCATCGATTGAAAGCTTTGCAAGGAGCTGTTTTAACTATGCACTGGATCAAAAACAGGAGCTTTGGTTTGCGACAAAAGATACGATTTCCAAAAAATATGACCATACGTTTAAAGATATTTTCCAGGAAATTTTCGACGCGGAATACAAAGAAAAATTTGATGCGGCAGGCATTACATACTTCTATACGCTGATCGACGATGCGGTTGCGCGTGTGATGAAGTCAAAAGGCGGATTTATCTGGGCCTGCAAAAATTACGACGGCGATGTAATGAGCGACATGATATCCTCGGCATTCGGCTCACTTGCGATGATGACCTCCGTACTCGTATCGCCGGAAGGCTTCTATGAGTATGAAGCTGCGCACGGGACAGTGCAGCGCCATTATTACAAGCATCTGGAAGGAGAAGAGACCTCGACCAATTCCGTAGCTACCATTTTCGCATGGACAGGCGCACTGCGCAAGCGCGGGGAAATGGACGGGCTGGCAGATCTGACAGCATTTGCAGACCGTCTGGAGCAGGCATGCATCAAGACGATCGAATCCGGAAAAATGACCAAAGACCTTGCGCTGATTACAGAGCTGGACCAGCCGACGGTGTTAAGCAGCGAAGGATTTATCAAGGAAATCCGTAAAGAACTGGAACGCAGTTATCAGTAAGCGTTTATGCAAAACCCATAGGGAGTCAGAACCCGGCTTGCCGCACCGCTTCCTGCGTGTCAGAATGGGTGGATGCGGGATGGGGGTGGGTGGCCTTGCGGACGTGTCCGGGTCAGCGGAAAGGAGCTGCGGCCCGGACACTGTTCTTTGGCAGGCGTTACACGGCCTGAATGCAGTTATCTGACTGGCATCACATAATGCGGAATCAGATACTAAAAAGATCTACGCGAACCGTAATTCAGACAGTGTAAAGCCCGCAGAGTCGTCCGGCTTATTCCCCCCAAAAAAACAAAAATCATCCCAGAAAAGCTGAAATTATTCATTTGACGATTACACAATAATTGTATATAATTACCGGGTGCAGCAAACAAATTGCAGCACCCGTTTTTCATAACATAGATTGTAACGAATATACAGATCGGAGGTTCTTATGGTACTTTCCTGTCAGAATATATCCAAATCATTTGGAACAGACGTCATCTTAAAACAGGCGTCTTTCCATATGGAAGAATATGAAAAAGCAGCTATCGTAGGCATTAACGGCGCCGGGAAATCGACGCTGTTGAAAATTATCATCAAAGAGCTGGAGCCGGATGACGGCATCGTATCCATCGCAAAAGACAAGACCATCGGCTACCTTGCGCAGAACCAGGTGATCGACAGCGAACGCACCATTTATGAAGAAGTCCTGTCCGCCAAGCAGCCGGTTATTGACATGGAACAGCAGATCCGGCGGATGGAAGCGCAAATGCATGCGGTAATGCCGCAGGAGCTGGAAGCGTTTATGGAAAAATATGAACGGCTGGTGCATCAGTTTGAGCTGGCGGACGGCTATACCTACCGCAGTGAAGTGGCTGGTGTCCTGACGGGGCTTGGTTTTGCGGAAAGTGATTTTGAAAAAACACAGGCGGAATTGTCGGGCGGGCAGAAGACGCGCGTGGCCTTATGCCGCCTGCTTGTGACCAGGCCGGATATCCTGCTGCTGGACGAGCCGACGAACCATCTGGATATGGAGTCGATCCAGTGGCTGGAAAATTATCTGCTGAATTATAAAGGGGCGGTGCTGATCGTGTCGCATGACCGTTATTTTATGGATAAAATCGTATCCAAGGTCATTGAGGTTTTTCAGCATCAGATCCACAGCTATAACGGAAATTATACGGCCTATGCGCAGAAAAAAGCACAGGTCCGTGCGGCCCAGCTGCGTGCGTATGAAAACCAGCAGCAGGAGATCCGCCATCAGGAGGAAGTGATCGCGAAGCTAAAATCCTTTAACCGCGAAAAGTCTGTGAAACGTGCGGAAAGCCGGGAAAAAATGCTGGATAAAATCGAACGCCTGGACAAGCCGGCGGAGGAAATGACGGATATCCGCCTGCATCTGGAGCCTTGTATTACAAGCGGCAATGATGTGATGAAGATCGAGGGATTGTCAAAATCCTTTGACGGGATCATGCTGTTTCAGGATGTGGATATTTCTATTTTCCGCGGGGAGCGTGTGGCGCTGATCGGCAATAACGGGACCGGGAAGACTACGATTTTAAAGGTGATCAATGAAATGGTGCCTGCGGATGCAGGGGAGATTACGCTCGGCGCCAATGTGCAGATCGGCTACTATGATCAGGAGCATCAGGTGCTGCATACGGAAAAGACGCTGTTTGAGGAGATTTCGGATGACCATCCGCATCTTACCAATACGCAGATCCGGAATGTGCTGGCGGCGTTTTTATTTACCAACGACGATGTGTTTAAACGGATCGGGGATTTAAGCGGTGGAGAGCGCGGGCGGCTGTCGCTGGCAAAGCTGATGCTTTCGGAAGCGAATTTTTTGATCCTGGATGAGCCGACCAACCATCTGGATATTACCTCGAAGGAAATTCTGGAACAGGCGCTGGTGCAGTATGAAGGGACCGTATTGTTTGTTTCGCATGACCGCTATTTTATCAATAAAACGGCAACGAGGGTATTAGACCTGTATGACGGGCAGGTGGATGCCTATATCGGCAATTATGACTATTACCTCGAAAAAAAGGATGTGCAGCGGGCCGCGCGGAAAAAAGAATGCCTGCCGAAAGAAGCCGGAAAGGCTGCGCAGGAGCAAAAGGATACGGGCGGTAAGCAGGACTGGAAGCAGAAGAAAATGCAGCAGGCCATGCAGCGGAAATGGGAAAACGAACTGCAGAAAACAGAAGAACGCATTGCACAGCTGGAGGCGCAGATCAAGGAGCTGGAAGCGGAAATGGCAAAGCCCGAGGTGGCTGTGGTTTCCGCAAAGGTGATGGAGCTGCATACCCAGGCGGCGCAGAAGGAAGAAGAACTGGAAGCGCTGTATGCGAAGTGGGAAGAAATGACAGAGGCCGCAGGATCTTTCTAAGGACACAAGCAGAGAGTATAAGGGGAAAACAGTATTGGGAAAAGACATTTCACAGGCGGTGATCCGCAGGATGCCGCGTTATTATCGTTATTTAGGAGATTTGCTGGATGAAGGGGTTGAAAGGATTTCTTCCAATGAACTGAGTGAAAAAATGAAAGTCACTGCGTCCCAGATCCGCCAGGATTTGAATAACTTCGGAGGCTTCGGCCAGCAGGGATATGGCTATAATGTGCAGTATCTGTATGATGAAATCGGCCGGATTTTGGGGCTGCAAAAGCAGCATAATATTATCGTAGTCGGCGCGGGCAACCTCGGGCAGGCGCTGGCAAATTACGGGAAATTTGAAAAGCTGGGGTTTGTGATTATCGGGCTGTTTGATGTGGATCAAAATCTCAGGGGGCAGTCCCAGAGGGGCATTCCGATTATGATGCTCGACGAGCTGGAAGCATTCGCCGCGTCGCATAAAATCGATATTGCAGCGCTTACGATGCCCAAGTATGCGGCGGATACGGTCGCAAACCGCCTGGTGCAGCTTGGAATCCGCGCGATTTGGAATTTTGCGCATGTGGATCTGGATCTGATGGATAAAAATGTAGTAGTGGAAAATGTACACTTGTCTGACAGCCTGATGCAGCTTTCTTATAATATGCTGCAAAGCGAAGGGGAATAGTGTATACGGCGCAGGAAGGGACGCAGATATGCAGCGATGCAAAAGGCAGCAGTATATGCGGCACAGGAAGGGCAGAGTTATGAGATGGATTGTGAACAGTAAAGAAATGAAGGAATGTGACAGCAATACGATTGGACATTTCGGCGTGCCGTCCCTCGTATTGATGGAACGTGCGGCGCTTTGTGTGGCAGAGCAGGTACTAAGGGCCGTGCCGCGGCTTCGCACGGCGCTGATCGTATGCGGGAACGGCAATAACGGTGCGGACGGGCTGGCAGCCGCGCGGATGCTGCACCTTAAGGGCTGCCAGGTAACGGTTGTCCAAAAGCCGGAGTCAGGGAAGTGTTCTGCGGAGAATCAGCTCCAGCGGGATATCCTGGAACGTTACGGCATACATATAATAGGGCAGATCCCGCAGCATACGGCCTACGACTGTGTGGTTGACGCCTTGTTCGGCATCGGCCTGTCCAGAGAGCCGAAGGGAATTTACGCACAGTGGCTTGGGCAGATGAATGAACTTTGTGCGTATAAAGTGGCCGTCGATATGCCAAGCGGCGTATCCAGCGACAACGGTGCGGCATATGATCCGTGCTTTGCCGCGGACCTGACGGTTACATTCGCTTATCAGAAAGCAGGGCAGATCTTATATCCCGGCTGCGAAAAATGCGGGACAGTTGCGGTCGCCGATATCGGAATTACAAAGGAAAGCTGGCTGGACACAAAGCCGTCCTGCTTCGCGCCGGAACCGGCAGATTTGAAACTGCTTCCGCAAAGGCCGGGACGGTCCAATAAGGGCACGTTCGGGCGCGTATTAGCGGTTGCGGGCAGTGAAAATATGGCAGGGGCCGCGCTTTTTTGCGCACGGGCAGCTTATCATACCGGCTGCGGGCTTGTGAAAATATATACGTGTGCCGCGAACCGTACTATTTTGCAGACGGCGCTTCCGGAGGCCATTCTTGCTACTTTTCAGGACGCGAGGGAAGATACTGCACAGCTGTCTGCCTTGCAGGGTCCTATGGAATGTGATGTACAGCCGTCTGCCTTGCAGGGTCCTATGGAATGTGATGCACACCTGTCTGCGGATACAGCTGCAGCAGAAGATGCAGCGCAGGCACTGGCAGATGCGGTCAAATGGGCGGACGCAATTGTTCTGGGGCCTGGGATCGGACAGAGTATGCAGGCGCGCCGGATGGTCAGCCAGGTGCTGCAGGAGGCAACAGTCCCTGTTGTTCTTGATGCGGATGCTTTGAATCTGATCGCCGGGCAGCCGGATCTGCTGGAGCAGGCAGCCGCGGAGCTGGTAGTTACCCCGCATCCCGGCGAAATGGCAAGGCTGTGTCAAAAGCCGGTCGCCGAAATACTGGATACGGTCCGGGAGACGGCGGAAGCCTTTGCAAAAAGGTATCATCTGACTTGTGTCCTAAAAGATGCCGTAACGGTGACGGCCGGCCCGTCCGGCACCTGCCTGAATACATCCGGCTGCAGCGCCATGGCCAAAGGCGGAAGCGGCGACGTATTGGCCGGGATGATCGCTTCCTTAGCCGCACAGGGGATGCAGCCGGAGGCCGCCGCCCGTATGGGCGTTTACCTCCACGGCCTTGCCGGAGAAGACGCTGCCAGACGCAAAGGCGCCCGCAGCGTGTCAGCTACAGACCTCATCGAAGCGATCGGAAACGTGATGGGAGGATGATGAGGATGAATGAATATAACCGTGTTTATGCAAAAATAGACCTTGACGCAATCCGTAACAACCTGTATGCCATAAAAGCCCTGCTGTCCCCGTCTGCCCGTATCCTTGCCGTGATCAAAGCGGACGGTTACGGCCACGGCGCCATCCCGATCGCAGAAACGCTCCAGGACGAAGACTGCCTGGCCGGCTTTGCCGTCGCCACAGCAGAAGAAGCGCTGGAGCTGCGCCAAAACGGCATTGCAAAACCGATCCTGATCCTGGGCTACGTATTTCCGGAGCATTACCCGATGCTCGTCGCTCAGCAGATCCGCCCTGCGGTCTTTACCCTGGATATGGCTGTGCAGCTGTCACAGGCAGCCAGCGGCCAGCAGCGGGATATCCCGGTACATATTAAAATCGATACCGGCATGAGCCGCATCGGCATGCCGGCAAATGCGCAGAGCGCGCAGCTGATCGCGCAGATCGCAGCTTTGCCGCATCTGGTTACAGAAGGCATGTTTACGCATTTTGCCCGTGCCGATGAAGCAGATAAAACATCCGCGCTTAGCCAGCTGTCGCAGTTTCAGCAAATGGTCCGTCTGACCAGGCAGGCAGGCGTGCGCATTCCGTATGTTCATTGCTCCAACAGCGCGGCGATTATCGACCTGCCGCAGGCAAATATGGATCTGGTGCGGGCGGGTATTATCTTGTACGGCCTGTGGCCCTCGCAGGAAGTGCAAAAAGACCGGATCCGCCTGCAGCCGGCCCTGGAGCTGGTCAGCCATGTCGCTTATGTCAAACGGCTGGAGGCAGGCAGGAGCGTTTCCTACGGCGGTACCTATACAGCCGCGGAACCAAGGATCATCGCCACCATCCCGGTCGGCTACGCCGACGGCTATCCAAGGAGCCTGTCCAATAAAGGCTGCGTGCTGATTCACGGAAGACGGGCGCCGGTTCTCGGCAGGGTATGTATGGACCAGTTTATGGTGGACGTTACGCACATCCCGGATGTAAAAACAGGCGACCGTGTCATACTGGCAGGCAGGGACGGGGAGCAGGCACTGACACTGGAAGAACTGGGGGAGCGCTCCGGCAGGTTCAATTATGAATTTGCCTGCGGCCTTTCCAAACGGATTCCGCGGGTTTTTTATAAAAATGGCGCCCGCTGTGAATACACTCGATAAAACTGGTAATACTCACCGTATAACCTATTTTGTGGAGTGAGAAAAATGTTAATCAGACGTGGAGATATTTATTATGCCGACTTAAGGCCGGTCGTAGGTTCCGAACAGGGCGGCGTACGCCCGGTGCTTATTATCCAGAACGATATCGGCAACCTGCACAGCCCGACCGTGATCTGTGCGGCGATTACCTCGCAGATGAATAAAGCAAAGCTGCCGACGCATGTGGAATTGTCCAGCAGCCGCTATTCCCTGGTCAAAGATTCTGTGATCCTGTTAGAGCAGCTGCGTACCATTGATAAAAAACGTTTAAAGGATAAAGTCTGCCATCTGGACGGCGACGTGATGGATAAAATCGACAAAGCGCTATGTATCAGCCTGCATTTAGCCGTTACATAGCTTGACGTATCCGCCTGGAAATGATATTTTATTATTGATACACAAGAACGCATTGAAACGATTTACAAAAAGGAGAGAATAATATGGACGATGGTGCGAGTCCCAAGTCAGCCGATGCAGAAAAAAACAACTGGTTCAGTGATTTCATCAAAAAACTGAGCCGGAAAAATGCAGGCAGGGTGACGGAAGAAGAGATTATTTCCATGGTCAATGAAGGACAGGAAACAGGGGTGCTGCATGCCAGCGAAGTGGAAATGATCCAGAATATTTTTGAATTTACAGACAAGGAAGCAAAGGA
The DNA here is from genome assembly GCA_947564835.1 of uncultured Eubacterium sp. GTDB lineage: Bacteria > Bacillota > Clostridia > Lachnospirales > Lachnospiraceae > Eubacterium_J. The sequence goes on from CANOET010000010.1 coordinate 16,423, forward strand.
CATTATGACCCACCGGTCGAACATCTGCGCACTGGACGGGACGATGGACTTACAGCATGCGCTGGACCGGGTGCTTTGCGAGCCATACTCAAGATTTCCGGTATACCTGGACGATATCGACAATATTATCGGAATCTTACATATCAAGGAGATTATGGCATTCAGCAGAAAAGAGGATTATTTAAGCTGGCAGATCAAAGACATTGAAGGGCTGTTTTCCAAAAGCGAATTTATTCCGGAGACGCGCAAGATCAGCGACCTGTTCCAGAAAATGCAGGCGAAAAAAGCCCATATGGTGATCGTCGTGGATGAATACGGGCAGACGAGCGGACTCGTCGCCCTGGAAGATATTTTAGAAGAGATTGTCGGAAATATTTTTGATGAACATGATAAGGAGCGCCAGCTGATTACAAAGCAGCCGGACGGAAGCTTCCTGATGCACGGGATGGCGTCCTTTGACGATGTGATGGACCTGCTGGAGCTGGAAGCGCAGGAAGAGTATGATACGCTGAACGGATTTCTGACCTCGCTGATCGACCGGATCCCGGCGGATGGGGAGACGTTTTCGATCGCGTATGAAGGGTACCAGTTCCAGGTGACGAAGGTTGCGCATAAAATGATCCAGGAGGTGCTGGTCAGCAAAGGCGGGTGACGGGCGCCTGCCGGCTTAGTAAGTTTATCCGGATTCCCTGGCGAATAGTTCTTGTCATCTGCACGATAAAATGATAAAATAATACCAGTACCGAAAAGATTACAATAACAGAAAAGAGGATTTATTTATGTCAGGACATTCCAAATTTGCAAATATCAAACACAAGAAAGAAAAGAATGATGCTGCAAAAGGAAAAACATTTACCATGATCGGCCGGGAAATCGCCATTGCCGTAAAAGAAGGCGGACCGGACCCGGCGAACAATTCCAAGCTGCGGGATGTAATCGCAAAGGCAAAAGCCAATAATATGCCCAACGACACCATTGACCGCGGGATTAAAAAAGCAGCCGGCGATTCGGGCAATGTCAACTACGAGGTTGTTACTTACGAAGGCTATGGCCCGGGAGGCACGGCGATCATTGTGGACGCGCTGACAGACAATAAAAACCGCACGGCCGCAAATGTGCGCAACTGCTTTTCCAAAGGGCAGGGCAGTATCGGCACACAGGGGTGCGTTTCGTATATGTTCGACAAAAAAGGACAAATACTGATCGACAAAGAAGAATGCGAGATGGAAGCGGACGATCTGATGATGACCGCATTGGACGCCGGCGCGGAAGATTTTGCGGAGGAAGAAGACGGATTTGAAATCACGGCGGATCCGGCTGAATTTCCGGCTGTGCGCGATGCGCTGCAAGAACAGGGCATCGCTATGACGCAGGCGGAGATCACGATGATCCCGCAGACGTATGTGACGCTTACCGATGAAAAAGACCTTGCGAATATTCAAAAAATACTGGATATGCTGGAGGAAGACGACGATGTCCAGACGGTATACCATAACTGGGATGAATAGCGCGGGGATAATGATCAGGACAACAATCTTACCAAGAATGAAAAAATAAATGGAGGAGCTATTTATGAAAAAAATACTTTTTGCAGCATCTGAATGTGTGCCGTTTATCAAGACCGGGGGACTGGCGGATGTATGCGGGGCGTTGCCGAAGGAATTTGACAAGGAATACTGGGACGTGCGTGTCGTTATTCCGAATTACACTTGTATTCCAGAACGTTTCCGCAATGAGTTCCAGTACGTAACTCATTTTTACATGGGAACCGGTCCAATGCTTCCGGAAAAATACGTAGGCATTCTGACTTATGAGATGGACGGCGTAACCTATTATTTTATTGACAACCAGGAATACTTTAACTGCGCCGTGCCTTACGGCGATATCCGCTATGATATCGAGAAATTTATTTTCTTTGACAAAGCTGTATTATCCATGTTAAAAGCGATCGATTTCCAGCCGGATCTGGTACATTGCCATGACTGGCAGACGGGCCTGATTCCGGTCTATCTGAAAAATGAATTCCAGGGCGATATGTTCTATTGGGGCATGAAATCCATTATGACCATCCACAACCTGAAGTTCCAGGGAATCTGGGATAAAAAAGTATTCCAGGGCTTAAGCGGGCTGACGAACAACCTGTTTGTGCCGGATAAGCTGGAATTTAATAAAGACGCCAGCATGTTAAAGGGCGGCCTTGTCTATGCTGATTACATTACCACTGTAAGCGATACATACGCACAGGAAATCCAGACCTCTTATTATGGGGAAGGGCTTGACGGCCTGCTGTCTGCAAGGCATATGGATATGCAGGGGATTGTCAACGGAATTGACTATGACATTTACAATCCGGCGACCGACCCGAAGATCTATTGCAATTACGACGCCAGCAACTGGCGGAAAAAGAAAGCCAATAACAAGCTGAAAATCCAGGAAGAGCTCGGCCTTGCCGTAGATAAGAAGAAATTCATGATCGGCCTGATCTCACGCCTGACAGACCAGAAGGGCTTAGACCTGATCAACTATGTCATCGACCGTATTGTGGACGATTATACCCAGCTGGTAGTCATCGGAACCGGTGACCCGGGCTATGAAAATATGTTCCGCCATTATGCATGGAAATACGGTGACCGCGTATCCGCCAATATCTGCTATTCCGACGACCTGGCGCATAAGCTGTACGCCGCTGCGGACGCGTTCTTAATGCCGTCCCAGTTCGAGCCTTGCGGGCTGACGCAGCTGATCAGCTTTCGGTACGGCACAGCCCCGATTGTGCGCGAGACAGGCGGCTTAAAGGATACGGTAGAACCGTTCAACGAGTATGAAGACAGCGGAACGGGATTTTCTTTCTCCAATTATAACGGAGAAGAGATGTTAAAAGTGATCAATTATGCGAAGAAAGTATTTTATGATATGAAAAAAGACTGGAACCATATGATTGACCGCGGAATGGAAAAAGATTTTTCATGGAACGCTTCCAAGTTCAAATATGAAGGCTTGTATAATTACCTGATCGGTGAGAAATAAGAAGCAAAAAGCCGCGGCGCATGAGGTATGCGCCGCGGCTTTTTACCGTCAGCCGGGAAACCGAAGGATCATTTATGTGAACGCATCGAAAGCTCAAGGGATTGCGTCCGCTTTTTTAAAAAAGTCATATTTTTTACCCATCCCGACTAAACTATATAAAAGCATTTTCAGGTATTGCAATTATGAAGCGTATGATCACCGCATTTCTGTCGCTTATCCTGCTTATCACGGCGCCCTGCCCGGCACAAGCCAAAAAGAAGCCGCAGCCGCCGCAGCCTTCTTTGGATCTTTCGGCCCCAAGCGTCCTGTTAATGGAAGCAGAAACCGGAACCATTCTTTATCAGAAAAAAGCACACACCGCACGTCCGCCTGCCAGTGTAACTAAAGTAATGACACTTTGCCTGATTTTTGACGCGATCGAAAAAAATCAGATTTCCCTGGCCGACGAAGTCACCGTTTCCGAACACGCCGCCAGCATGGGAGGTTCCCAAGTATTTCTGGAAGCCGGGGAAGTGCAGACCGTCGAGACGATGATCAAATGCATCAGCATCGCAAGCGCGAACGATGCATGTGTCGCGATGGCAGAATTTATCAGCGGCAGCGAAGAAGAATTTGTCGCGCAGATGAATCAGAAAGCTGCTGACCTTGGGATGGAAGACACCCACTTTGTAAACTGCTGCGGCCTGTCTGCAGACGGGCATGTGACAAGCGCCTATGATATTGCGCTGATGGCACGGGAGCTAAGCGTCCGCCATCCGCAGATCCATGACTACTGCACGATCTGGATGGAAAATATCATACACCGCACAAAAAAAGGCGACAAAGAATTTGGCTTAGCCAACACCAACAAGCTGCTCAAACAATATCCATACGCCACCGGATTAAAGACCGGCTATACAGCCGCCGCGAAATACTGCCTGGCCGCAACAGCCGAAAAAGACGGCGTAAAGCTGATCGCGGCGCTGATGGCCGCTCCCGACATCAAATCACGCACAGCAGACGCCCAGACACTGCTCAATTACGGCTTTTCCGTCTGCCGCGTCTATCAGGACAAAAACCTTCCCAAGCTGCGGAACCTTGCCGTAAAAAAAGGGGAAAAAGACGAGGTCGCACTTGCTTACGAATCCGGTATGAGCTATGTAAGCACAAGCGGGGAAGATTTGAGTAAAATCACCAGAAAAATACGGCTCCCAAAATCAGTGACAGCGCCTGTCAAAAAAGGGGATACAGCTGGAAAGGTGACTTATTACCTCGGTAAAAAGGAGATTGGGCATATTCATATTTTGTATGATGCGAGTGTGGAACATGCTGCATTTGCGGATTATTTTCTGGGGCTGGTGGGGAAGCTGTTCTTTTTATCCTGATATTCATTAGGCGGACTTCCGGATGGGAATAAGAGGGCAGAAGAGAAAGTGGCCTCTCGAATTGGAATAGGAGGGCGGAAGAGAAAGTGGCCTCCCGGACACTGTTTGTTGGGTGGCGTTACGTGATTCAGGCAGTATGTTTTGTTTGGCGTTACGTGACGCAGCCGCATACAGCAGATCCGGGGAAGAAAGCGGCGCGTATAATGTGGCCGGCAATCTCATTAGCTTTAGATGATGGGTTAAGGCTACAACATTGGTGATTGTCATAATGTATATTTTCTGTTATAATTCCAGCATAAACGGACATTGATATGTTCGGCAATGAGGAAAATAAACTGGAAGAGTTGTGAAGTGGCAAGGCGTGATTACACAACAGGCAGCGGAGGGCTGAGAGCTGCGGCGGCAATGACTGACAAGCTTGCGCAGAGGGTATCGTTAAAGGAGAAGCTGGCGGCATACAAAGCCCAAGTTTCCTACAAAAAGGAGGTTTATGGCTGATGGATACGGAGATAAAAAATGCGGTCAGCGCAACAGACCAGGACGCACAGTATGATGATAAGGCAAAACGCTTGTTGGGAAATAAGATCATTCTGGCGCATATTTTGGTAAAGACGGTTGATGAGTTCCGGGGAATGAAACCGCAAGATGTGGTATCCTATATCGAGGGAGAGCCATTTATCAGCGTGGTTCCGGTAGAGCCGGGGATGACCAATGTGGAAAAAGAAGAAAACGGGCAGCGCATTGTCGGGATGAATACGGAAAATGCGGAGATAAACGAGGGGCTTGTAAGGTTTGACATTATCTTTTATGTGCGCATGAAAGACGGCATTTCACAGGTTATCGTAAACGTGGAAGCACAGAAAGATGAACCGTCAGGCTACCATATCTTAAACAGGGCAGTTTTCTATGTGAGCCGCCTTGTTTCCTCGCAGAAGGAACGGGATTTTGTCAAGACAAACTATAATGACATCAGGCGTGTATTCAGTATTTGGGTATGTATGGGCATGGACGAAAGCAGTATGGCTTATGTGCATCTTGCGAAAGACGATCTGCTCGGTTCCTATCCGTGGAAAGGCAGGCTTGACCTGCTGAATATTGTCCTGATAGGTATATCAAATGAACTTCCGGAGCATGATGAAAAGTATGAGCTGCACCGTTTGCTGAGTACGTTGCTTTCGGCGGAATTGACCGTTGATGAGAAATTAGGGATTATTAAAACTGAGTACAGTATTCCGGTAGATGAAAAATTGAGAAAGGATATGAGCGCTATGTGTAATCTTTCACAGGGGATCAGAGAAAATGCAACAGATAATGCTATAACTGGCGTGATTATGAATATGCACAGAGATGGTTATTCATCAGAACAAATAGCAAGGATTGTAGAAAAGACCATAGAGGAAGTGGAGGCTGTCATTAGAAAAAGGGAGCCAGTGTTAGCATAATTACAGCAACTTAATAACACAAGAAGTAAAGCAGTGAAAAGGAAAATCGAATATGGCAGATGCATTGTTTGAGGGTGTCGGCGTATTTGGAAAAAATGCCCCGATATCCTGTTGACATTCTCAACGAATGTGCTAGAATAAATCCTGTGTAAATATACCGATTCAAAAAAGGATGGCATCCGCAATGAGAAAACAAGCATTATCACTAATTGTAGAAAATACGTCCAGCGTCCTAAGCCACGTATCCGGCCTGTTCAGCCGCCGCGGCTATAATATCGACAGCATATCCGCCGGCGTAACCGCAGATCCGAGATACACAAGGATTACGATCGTATCCAGCGGGGACAAACTGATCTTAGAACAAATCGAAAACCAGCTTGCAAAGCTCGAAGACGTCCTGGATATTAAAAAACTGGAGGCGGGAAGCTCCGTAACCAGGGAGCTGATCTTAGTCAAGCTGCGTGTGCAGGAATCCAGCCGTCAGGAAATTCTGAGCATGATCGAGATTTTCCGTGGAAAAGTGGTAGATGTTACGCGGGATTCGATGGTCATTGAATTAACCGGGAATCAGGACAAGCTGGGCGCGTTCTTAGACCTGGTATCCGGCTTTGAGATCCTTGAACTGGCGAGAACCGGAATAACTGGATTAACCAGGGGTTCTTCCGATGTTACATATTTTGAATAATTTTAGGAGGCTTTAGAAAAATGGCAAACAAAATTTATTATCAGGAAGACTGCAACCTTTCTTTACTGGAAGGCAAGACGATTGCGATTATCGGCTACGGCAGCCAGGGACATGCGCATGCGCTGAATCTGAAGGATTCCGGCTGCAATGTGATTATCGGCTTATATGAAGGCAGCAAATCCAAGGCGAAGGCAGAGGCGCAGGGGCTTAAGGTGTACAATACCGCGGAGGCTGCGAAGCTGGCGGATATTATTATGATCCTGATCAACGATGAAAAGCAGGCGGATATGTACAAAAACGATATCGAGCCGAATCTGGAAGCAGGCAATATGCTGATGTTTGCACATGGTTTTAATATTAATTACGGGACAATCGTACCGCCGAAGGATGTAGACGTAACGATGATCGCGCCGAAGGGGCCTGGCCATACGGTACGTTCTGAATATCAGGAAGGCAAAGGCGTTCCGTGCCTTGTTGCGGTAGAGCAGGATGCGACAGGCAAAGCACTGGATCTGGCGCTTGCTTATGCATTGGGGATCGGCGGCGCAAGGGCAGGCGTTCTGGAGACGACCTTCCGCGTAGAGACGGAGACAGACCTCTTTGGTGAACAGGCAGTGCTTTGCGGCGGCGTATGCGCGCTGATGCAGGCTGGTTTTGAGACCTTGTGCGAAGCAGGCTATGATCCGAGAAACGCATATTTTGAGTGTATCCATGAAATGAAGCTGATCGTAGACCTGATTTACCAGTCCGGCTTTGAAGGCATGCGTTATTCGATTTCCAATACGGCTGAGTATGGGGATTATGTAACCGGGCCGAAGATTATTACCGAAGAGACGAAGGCAACGATGAAAAAGATCCTTTCCGATATCCAGGATGGTTCTTTTGCAAAAGAGTTCCTGCTGGATATGTCGCCGGCAGGGCGTCAGGTCCACTTTAAGATGATGCGCAAAAAAGCGGCGGAGCATGCGTCCGAAGAAGTAGGCAAGGAAGTGCGCAAGCTATACAGCTGGAATGATGAAAACAGCAAGCTGATCAATAATTAAATAACCCTGCTGTCAGGCGGCCGGAAATGAATGCGGCCTGACGGCGGGCCGTACAAAAAACTTTACCAGACAGTCTGGATCTTTATTTTCATGTACAGGGCAAACAATCTGCTGCTCCTGCAGGAACATCTGCGGGTGTCTGCAGGTGTTCCTGTGCGGTGGTCGGATCACAGGAGGGACGGTAAAGTTTTTTTGTTTGCAGAGCTGGAAATAGTTTCCTGATTTCATGTACATTTCATATTAGAATACTAGAATATAGATATAGAAGAAGAACAGAGCGGAAACAGGCAGAAAGCCGGGAGACGGACAGGAAAGCATCTGACAGGATGGTTTATGTATTTGTTTTTATTTTTTTGACAAAATTGACAATTATTCCTATTTCTTTGGAAATTCTCTTGCAAATACCTGGTTTTATGCTAAGATATTATTATATTTATTCTGTTGTGTAAAAATTGCGGGAGGGGGTATTACAATTGTTATATTATTGAAACGATCTCAACTTACAGAAACGAAAGTACAGAAAATGGAAGATAACAGAGTAAAATATTTGCGAATAGGAGAATAGGAGTCATGTTGGAAAAGGGAAAAATCGAAAAGAGGCTCGTGAGGGCTTTTTTTAACGTAACATCGATAACAGCGCTTGCGGCAGTGATTGCATTTATTGCGGTTTTATTTATATCGGCAAGGTATAATTATGCATTACATAATTTTGGGTTTGCACAGGGGGATATCGGAAAGGCAATGTTTGAATTTGCGGATCTGCGTTCTTCTTTGCGGGCAACAATCGGATATGATAATCAGGAAGCGATTGATGCAGTGGTAAATCAGCATGATGAAATGAAAACGGCCTTTGAAAAAAGTTTTGCAACCGTAAAGGATACGGTCGTTTCTAAGGACGGCAAACAGGCATATGAGGAGATTACGGCTGAATTAGAGAAGTATATGGAGCTTGGGGCGACCACGGACCGGGAACGCTGCAAGCAGGCGCAGGAGCTGGCATTAAATGAACTGGCGGATGTTTATAACGGCATTTATGATAAGCTGGAATGGCTGCTGTCCGTGAAGGTAAGCGAAGGCAACCGGCTGTCCAGACAGCTGACGGTTGCAAAGTGGGTACTGGCAGTGCTGATACTGGCAGCCATTGTATTTGCATTTGCAGGTTCCATGGAGATTGGAAGAAGGATTGCAAAAGGTATTGCAAATCCGCTCAAGAGCCTGGGAGACCGGTTGGAGACATTTTCAGCGGGAGATATGACATCGCCGTTCCCGGAGATCCATACCGGTGATGAAGTAGAAGATATGGGAAGGCATATCGTTGATACATCTGAAAAATTGACGGCAATTATTTTTGATATGGAAGAAGCGCTCGGCAAGATGGCCGGAGGGGATTATACAGGCAGGTCGAAGTTCCCTGAAAAATATACGGGTGATCTGGAAAAGCTGTATCTGTCTATGCGCGACCTGCGCGAACAGATGGCTGAGACGCTGACCTCCATCGGCGAGACATCCAGCCATGTCAATTCCGGATCGAATGATATGGCAATGGCATCCCAAAGCCTTGCAGAAGGCGCAACGGATCAGGCAGGCGCTGTACAGCAGCTGCACGCAACGATCAGCGATATTACCGAAACGATGCAAAAGAGCGCACATAATGCAGAAGAAGCTTATACACAGGCACAGTATTATGCAGATGAAGCAGACAACAGCAGAGAAGAGATGGATACGCTTATGGGTGCGATGGAGCGGATCAACGAAGCTTCCACCAGAATCGGGGATATTATTTCCGAGATCGAGTCAATCGCCTCACAGACCAACCTGCTGTCTTTGAATGCTTCCATCGAAGCAGCCAGGGCCGGGGAGTCCGGACGCGGTTTTGCCGTTGTGGCGGCACAGATCCGTGAATTGGCGGACCAGAGTGCAAAGGCGGCTGTCGATACAAGGAAGCTGATCGAAGGCTCCCTGCATGAAGTAGAACAGGGCAACCAGGCAGCGCAGCGTGCTTCAGGGGCGATCGAAGCAGTTGTGGACGGCATTAAGCAGATCGCAGATTTTTCAAAAAATCTGAAAGAGATGGTGGAAGGCCAGGCAGAAGCGATGCGCCAGGCTGAGATCGGGGTAAATAAGATCTCAGAGGTCGTACAGAGCAATGCGGCGACCGCGGAAGAAGCCGCCGCGACAAGCGAAGAGCTGTCTTCCCAGTCGATTGTCCTGGATGAATTAATTGGGCAGTTTGTATTAAAACAAAACGAAAACGAGATGGCAGTCCAGCCGGTATAACATACCTTGATGCTGTCCGGACCGCGGGCAAAGCAGGATGCCTCTCACGCGGAAAGGGGGAACGAATATGAAAAAGAAACTTTTATACGCATTGTCCGGTGCGGTGCTGTCTGCCGCTGTGCTGTCCGGATGCGGCAAAGCCAGCGAGGAGACGGTCTCGGATCAGGCCAATCCGCCCAGCCAGACAAAAACCGATGATACAAAACAGGATCCGGACCGTGAGCAGCCGACAGAGCAGGAATCAGACAACGCAGGGCAGGAACCAGACAACGCAGGGCAGGCACAGGATCCGTCTGCTTCCGCTGACCCGGCCGGCGCCGGCGGAAAAATCACGCTTGCACTGCCGCAGCAGGAAAATCACAGCTGGGCATCGGATGCGCAGATCATGCAAACAGAACTGGAAGCAAAAGGCTATACTGTAGATGTGCAGTTTGCAGAAACAGGCCGGCAGCAGGCAGAGCAGATCCAGGCATCCGTACAGGGCAAGGCGGACTGCATTGTAGTCGCGGCAATTGATTCCGGTCAGCTGACAGATGCGGCAGAGGCTGCCAAAAAGGCTAAAATTCCGATCATTGCTTATGACATGCTGCTGATGGATACCGATGCCGTATATTATTATACCGCATTTGACAAGAAAGGGACCGGCCAGCTGATCGGCAGAATGATCGCAGAAAAAGCAAAGCTGGAGAAAATGGCAGACGATGCATATCAGACGATTGAGTTTTTTATGGGAAGCCCGGATGATACACAGGCACAGCTGGTCTATGACGGCCTGATGGAAGTCCTGCAGCCTTATCTGGACTGCGGCAAACTGGTCTGCAAGACCGGCAGGACCTCCTTTGCGGATACAAGTATCAAAGAATGCTCACAGGAAACGGCACAGGAGCGGTGTAAAAACTATCTGGCAGGCTATTACGCCGATGAAGAGCTGGATATCTGTGCAGCCGCATATGACACGCTTGCCTATGGCTGCAAGGCTGCATTGCAGTCCGGCGGATACATCGCAGACAACTGGCCGGTCATCTCCGGGCAGGGCTGTGAGATCGAAGCCTGCAGGAATATATTGGACGGAACACAGGCTTTTTCCATCTACCAGGATACCAGCATCCTTGCAAAACAGTGCGCAGCCATGACAGATGCGGCCGTATCCGGCACAGAGCAGCCGCAGGTCAACGACACAGAACAGTCCGATAACCATATGCTGCAGGTTCCGGCTTATCTGTGTACGCCAACCGCAGTCGATGCCAGTAATTTGCAGGAAGCGCTGATTGACAGCGGGCATTATACCAAAGAGCAGCTGGATGCAGCAGAATAAAAATCAATAAATTGTTTCATGGACCTGGAAGCGTTCCGTTGAGATTTGTATACAAATCCGACGGAACGTTTTTGAATCGGTGCAGGCAACGGAAGCTCAACCAAAGTCCCGGCCGCCAGCTCCGGTTCCACAAACTGGCGGATCACACAGGCAACACCGAGGCTGATTTTGGCAAATTCAATTAAAAGATCCATGGAAGAAGCTTCAATGCATTCCTGTACAGAGATCTTATTTTTTTGCAGATATTCATCAATAAACTGCCTGGAAATATTATGCTTATCCAGCATCATCAGCGAACAGTTCGCCAGCACGGCATCCCTGGCAATGCCGCGCTGCTGCAGATGGTACAGATACTGCTCCGAGGCTGCGAACACATCCTGAATTTCCATCATACGGTCAAAGGCCAGCGTATGCGCCAGCTCATAAGTCCCAAGCCCCACCAGCCCGATATCCAGCTGGTCTTCCTGCAGCAGATGCAGCGTTTCATTTGTAGACAGGCAGGTGATGGAGATGCTGACATGCGGGTACTGCCTGGTAAATTCTTTTAAATATCCAAGCAGTACGTATCGGCACAGCGTAGAACTGACGCCTATTTTCAAATGCCCGACACCAAGCCCTGCTGCATGCCGGACTTTTTTTTCACCCAGGGCCAGGGTATCGATGGCTGTTTTGACGTGCTCATAGAGCAGGCAGCCTTCCTCCGTCAGCGTAACACCGCGGGAACTGCGCACAAACAGCTGGCATCCGAGGCTGGATTCGAGTTTTTTTATGGAATTGCTGACGGCGGGCTGGCTGATAAATAGTTTGGCGGCGGCTTTTGAGATGTTTTGGCATTGTGCGACGGTATAAAAAATGTAATAAGATGATAGTGTTTGTTCCATGGGGGCTCCTTTTTGTGTATGGTATATTTTCATGGGATGTGGCTGATATGGCTGCCCGGATGACTCTGCGGGCTGTGGCCAGGGGACGCGCCGGGAGAGTCGTCCGGTTAGCCACATCCCCTGGCTAACCAGGATCTTTCGGGAAGTCCCAAATACAATACCGGATCTTGGCCATGTAACGCCAGCCAGTAAACCAACCCAGCCCACCCAACGGAAACAGCTGTTTCATAACTTATAATTATGATATCCATATTTATTATATATTAGCATTATATCAGAAATTATGCTACACTATATTCATCAATTTTCATAAAAGGAGGAATGAACCATGGGTATGACAATGACCCAGAAAATACTCGCTGCCCACGCAGGGCTGGAATCTGTTACGGCGGGGCAGCTGATTGAGGCTGAATTGGATCTTGTATTGGGGAATGATATCACATCTCCGGTAGCGATCCATGAGATTGAGAAAATGAAGGTGGACGGTGTGTTCCACAAAGATAAGATTGCGCTTGTTATGGACCATTTTGTACCGAATAAGGATATCAAGTCTGCGCAGCATTGTAAATGTGTCAGGGAGTTTGCCTGCAAGAATGAGATTACGAATTATTTTGACGTCGGGCAGATGGGGATTGAACATGCGCTGCTGCCGGAAAAAGGGCTGACGGTTGCGGGTGATGTGATTATCGGCGCAGATTCCCATACTTGTACGTACGGCGCGTTAGGTGCGTTTTCTACGGGTGTGGGCAGTACGGATATGGCTGCGGGTATGGCGACCGGGAAGGCTTGGTTTAAGGTGCCGTCGGCGATGAAAGTTGTGGTAACTGGCAAGCCTGCGAAGTATGTCAGCGGAAAGGATCTGATTTTGCATCTGATCGGCCTGATCGGGGTGGACGGAGCGTTGTACCAGTCTTTGGAATTTACCGGGGACGGTATTGCGAATCTTACGATGGATGACCGCTTTACGATTGCGAACATGGCGATTGAGGCAGGTGCGAAAAATGGGATTTTTCCGGTGGATGATCTGGCGCAGGCATATATGAAGGAGCATTCCAAGCGGCCGTATCAGATCTATGAAGCGGATGCGGATGCGGTGTATGAACGGGAGATTGTGATTGATCTTAGTACTTTAAAGTCCACGGTTTCTTTCCCGCATCTTCCGGAAAATACGAAGACGATTGATGAAGTGGGAGAGATTTCCATTGACCAGGTCGTGATTGGTTCGTGTACGAACGGGCGGCTGGATGATTTGCGCTGTGCGGCGGAGATTTTGAAAGGGAAAAAGGTCGCTGACGGTGTCCGTGCGATTGTGATTCCGGCGACGCAGCAGATTTATCTGGACGCGATGGAAGAGGGGCTTTTGAAAATTTTTATCGAGGCAGGCGCCATTGTCAGTACGCCGACCTGCGGCCCGTGCCTTGGCGGATATATGGGGATCCTTGCACAAGGGGAACGCTGTGTATCGACTACAAACCGTAACTTTGTCGGACGTATGGGACATGTAGAATCCGAGATCTATCTCGCGAGTCCGGCAGTTGCCGCTGCGAGTGCGGTTGCAGGAAAAATCGCAGGACCAAAAGAGTAGGAGGATAGTGCAATGAAAGCGAACGGCCATGTATTTAAATATGGAGATAATGTTGATACGGATGTCATTATTCCGGCAAGATATTTAAACTCATCTGATCCGAAGGAGCTTGCCGGACATTGTATGGAAGATATTGATGCGGAATTTGTGAAAAAGGTGCAAAAAGGCGATATTATTGTGGCGGATAAAAACTTCGGCTGCGGTTCTTCCAGAGAACATGCACCGTTAGCGATTAAAGCGTCCGGTGTCAGCTGTGTGATTGCACAGACGTTTGCGCGTATTTTTTACCGCAACGCGATTAATATCGGGCTTCCGATTATTGAATGCCCGGAGGCTTCCAAGGGGATCGAAGCCGGGGATGAGGTGGAAGTGGATTTTGACAGCGGCGTGATCCGGAATGTGACAAAAGGCACACAGTACCAGGGACAGGCATTTCCGCCGTTTATGCAAAAAATTATTGCGGCGGAAGGGCTGGTAAATTATATTAATCAGGGAAAATAATGGATACCATCAAAGACATTCAAAAAATAAGCTTTATCGGGCTCGGCCTGATTGGCGGCTCGATCGCGAAAACAATCCGGCGCGTCTGTCCGCACATCCGGCTTACCGCCGTTTCCGGGCATCTTTCTACGATCACACAGGCTTATCAGGCTGGTGTGATCGAAAATGATACGATGTTAAGCCTGGAACAGATCGCGGATGCAGATTATATTTTTCTGTGTACGCCGGTACAGCAGAATGTGGGATATTTGGAAAAGCTAAAAAAGGCCGTTGCCCCGCATACGGTGATAACAGACGTCGGCAGCGTGAAAGGGGATATCCACCGCGCGGTTGTTTCCCTGGGCCTGGAGGAACATTTTATCGGCGGTCATCCGATGGCCGGTTCGGAAAAAACCGGATTTGCCGCGGCAACCGCTTATCTTTTGGAAAATGCTTACTATGTTATAACGCCGACTTTAAAAACAGCGCCGGACCAGATCGAACGCTTCCGCAGCCTGGTAACGATGCTTGGCGCCATTCCGCTCGTTCTGGATGCTGACCGCCATGATTTTGCAACGGCTTCGATCAGCCATCTGCCTCATATCCTTGCATACAGCCTGGTGCATCTTGTTCAGGAAATTGACGATCCGCAGGAAACGATGAAGACGATTGCGGCCGGCGGATTCCGGGATATGACGCGGATTGCCGCATCGTCCCCTGTGATGTGGCAGGAGATCTGCCTGTCCAACAAGAAGCAGCTGCTGCGGCTGATAGACCTGTACAGCGAACAGCTAGCGGGCATCCGCAGCGTGATTGAGGCGGAAAAAAAGGCGGAAATGACAGACTATTTTACAAAAGCCAAGGACTACCGCGATTCCCTGACCGTGCGCAAGCCCGGTTCCCTGCAGCCGGTTTATGAGCTTTATTGCGACCTGATTGACGAAGTAGGGGGCATTGCGACGATCGCGACCCTTTTGGCAAGCAATGGGATCAATATCAAAAATATCGGGATTTTGCATAACCGCGAGTTTGAAGACGGTGTCCTGCACATCGAGTTATATGACCAAGCATCGCTGGACACGGCCGGTTCGCTGCTGCGGAAATTCCATTATACGATTTACCAGCGCTGACGGCCTTTATCCGTCGCGATCCATAAAATTAGCAAGGAGACCTGAACCATGTTTATAAAACCAGCCAGTTCCCTGAAAGGGGAGCTTCCCATTCCGGGTGATAAATCCATATCCCACCGCAGCGTGATGTTCGGCGCGATTGCAAACGGGCGTACCGAAGTAACCCATTTTCTGCAGGGTGCAGACTGCCTGTCTACGATCTCCTGTTTCCGCAGGCTTGGCATTGAAATAGAAAACACAAAAGAACATATCTGCATCCATGGAAAGGGCCTGCACGGGCTGCGTCCGTCCAAAGAAGCGCTGGACGCCGGCAACAGCGGCACTACGATCCGCCTGATCAGCGGGATCCTGGCCGGACAGCCTTTTTCCTCCGTTTTAGACGGAGACGCGTCCATCCGCAGGCGCCCGATGAAGCGGATCATAACCCCTTTGCGGGAAATGGGCGCCGATCTTACCGGAAGCGGCAACGACTGCGCACCGCTAACCATCAACGGCTCTGCGCTGCACGGCATCCATTACCTTTCGCCCGTCGCATCCGCGCAGGTAAAATCCTGTATTCTGCTCGCGGGGCTGTATGCGGACGGACAGACAAGCGTTACGGAGCCATCTGTATCCAGAGACCATACCGAGCGGATGCTTTCCGCATTCGGCGCACAGGTAACCTGCCGGGATACGACAGCATCCATCTGTCCGGATCCGGTATTATCCGGGCAAAAAATCGAGGTACCAGGCGATATCTCCTCAGCGGCCTATTTTATTGCCGCCGCGCTGCTCGTGCCAAACTCCGAAATACTGATCCGCAACGTCGGCGTCAACCCAACCAGGGACGGTATCCTGCGCGCCGCCGGGGCCATGCATGCCAATATCAAAAAATACAACGAACATACCGTATCCGGCGAACCCGTCTGCGACCTGCTCGTGACGTCTTCCAGCCTGACAGGCACTGTCATCGAAGGCAGCCTGATCCCGGCATTGATCGATGAAATCCCGGTACTTGCCGTTATGGCTGCTTTTGCAGACGGTACGACGGTAATCCGGGATGCGGCTGAGTTAAAAGTAAAGGAATCCAACCGCATTGATACGGTTGTTTCGAATTTACAGAAGATGGGAGCGGATGTAACGGCTACGGATGACGGTATGGTGATCCGAGGGGGAAGGCCGTTGCATTACGCGGTGATTGACCCGCAGGCAGACCACCGGATTGCAATGGCATTTGCGGTTGCGGGGCTTTGTGCGGAGGGAGGAGTGGAGATTGACAATGCGGAATGTGTTGCGATTTCTTATCCGGGATTTTATCGGGATTTGTGTGGATTGAGTTTATAGTTTGTTGGTACGGAAGGGGGAGGTGGCTAGCCGGACGACTTTGCGGGCTGTGGGCAGGGGAGGTGGCTAAGCGGACGACTCTGCGGGCTGTGGGCAGGGAATACGCTGGGAGACACACCTTGGGCGGACTGGGGCAACGCTGCGGTGAACGAATCGCTAACTGCGACTAAGACAGTCGGGGTGTGGCCCTCCTGTCTTAGTCTCCGTAAGCGCTGGATTTCACCTCCGCTAAGAGCGCCCCTTCAACGTCCTTCCAAGGTGTGTCTCCCAGCGCATTCCCGGCCCACAGCCCGCAGAGTCTGGTTGTGGCAGGCTTTACAATATCTAAATTACAGTTCATGTAAGCCTGTTAACATCTAAATTACAGTTCATGTAAGCCTGTCAACATCTAAATTACAGTTCATGTAAGCCTGTCAACATCTGAATTACAGTTCATGTAAAGCATGTCAATATCTAAATTACAGTTCATGTAAGCCTGTCAACATCTGAATTACAGTTCATAAGCCTGCCAATATCTAAACTTCAGTTCATGTAAAGCATGCCGTAGGGATTCTGTCATACATTGCAGTATCTTCTTCCTGTTTAGACAGTTGCTCTTCGTCTAAATCAAGTCTTAACATACTTCTTATATTGTTCATGTATTCTGGGTCTTTCATCATATCATCTGTAACCATATAACTGGAAATAGGATTCTGCCATGGAATCACAAAAATATCTTTATCATCAATATCAAAGGTAGACAAAATCAATGCCATTTCCTCTGATGTAGCGCCTTTTAATGCCATCATCTCTTTCAAAGTTTTATTGCGATTGGTTCCTTGCATCAGTCCAAATCGATAGTCATTCTCTGCCATTTGCCAAACGTAAACCTCTAGTCCCTTAAATGTTCCAAGATCAAAGTATTCTGGATATTTTTCACGCAATTTCTCTATATCAGTAGAGTTCCACTCATATTCTGATTCAAGGCCATCTGGAATATGAGTGACATTTACTTCTTTATACAACATGGCACCTCCATCTACTGTAAGGTAATTAGCAAGCCATTCATCCGTTGGATAATCTTTATATTCACATACCCTGTCATCAGTTTCCCCATTTAGATATCCAATTTGCGTTCCACAATCATTTTTAGATACAACACAAAAAGGTGCGTATGTCCTATCTTCCCAAATGATAGACTTATACCCATCGCCCTCGCCTGTACTCATATCAATCAAATTTGTGTTTTTCCCACATGCACATAACATAATAGAAAAAAGGACACATAAGCAAATTATACTGTATAGTTTCTTTTTCATGTTCCTTCTCCTTGCTGTAAATGATATTTCTATTTTGCATTGTCTGATACATTTTATATCATACATTATTTATGTGCATATTTCAAGGCACATAATATACTAAGATAGTGTAACTTTACTTGCGGATTCAATGAACAAGATAATACCCTAACCTGGATGAACCAGAAAAGAAACATTTTTGACATTGTGTTGCGTTTTTTAGTGGCTAGGCGGACGCCGGATGAGGGGGAAAGGGCCTGGCTTCCATGAAACGCAAATTCAGGTGTTGTAAAGCCTGCCAATAACCAGACTCTCAGGTATTGTAAAGCTTGCCAATAACTGGACTCTCAGGTGTTGTAAAGCCTGCCATAATCAGACTCTGCGGTCCCCAGCCCGCAGAGTCGTCCGGTTAGCCACCCCACCCCCTCCCATTCATTGTATATTTTGCTTGATACCATCCATAAAAATTCAAAAAAATTGTTGTAATTGCCCATGATCTTTGTTAAAATTAATATAGTGTTTGCGACAGACCAGAACCATTGCTGTGTACACAGTATTTTGCAGCATCTGCAGCATCTGCAGAATCTGTAAATCCGCAACGGTTTGACAAAAAATATGCAGGAGGTAAAAAGCAATATGGAGGTATTTACAACAGACAGGATACGCAACGTAGTACTTTTAGGGCATGGCGGGGCAGGTAAGACAAGCCTGGTAGAAGCAATGGCGTATCTGTCAGGCCAGACAAACCGCATGGGCAAAGTCAGCGACGGCAATACCGTCAGCGATTTTGATAAAGAAGAGATAAAACGCTCTTTTTCTATCCAGACGACAATAGTACCGATTCTTTGGGAGAATACAAAGATTAATATCCTGGATACGCCGGGCTATTTTGATTTTGTCGGAGAAGCAGAAGAAGCGGTCAGCGTGGCTGATGCTGCGATTATTGTAGTCAGCGGCAAGGCAGGGATTGAAGTAGGGACGAGAAAAGCGTGGGAAATGTGCGAGCGTTATAAGCTGCCGCGTATGTTTTTTGTAACGGATATGGATATCGATAACGCAAGCTTCCGCCAGGTAGTGGAAGATTTGCAGGAGCTGTATGGCAAGAAAATTGCACCGTTCCATCTGCCGATCCGTGAAAATGAGAAGTTTGTCGGCTATGTAAATATAGTGGCGCAGACTGCAAACCGCTGGAATGATAAGGGGGAAGTCGTGCCGATGGATCTGCCAGATTATTCGGTGCCGTATCTGGAAAAATGCAGGGAAGCGCTGGTAGAGGCAGTGGCTGAGACAAGCGAAGAGTTTATGGACCGCTATTTTAACGGCGAGGAATTTTCAGAAAACGAAATCCGCCAGGCGCTGCGTGTGAATGTAACGGACGGCAGTATTGTCCCGGTTTCTATGGGTTCCTGCATTTTGGCACAGGGCGTCTATACGCTGCTTGACGATATTACCAAATATTTTCCGAGCCCGGATAAAAGGGCATGTGCGGGCATTAATGCTACGACGAATGAAGTATATCAGGCGGATTATGATTTTTCCAAACCGAAGTCTGCTTACATATTCAAGACGATCCAGGATCCATTTATTGGCAAATACTCGCTGATCAAGGTTAATTCAGGCGTTTTGAAGACCGATGACGTATTGTTAAATTATCACAGGGATACTGAAGAGAAAATCGGGAAACTCTATGTGATGAGAGGGGCAAAGGCGGAAGAAGTCAAAGAACTGCATGCCGGGGATATCGGTGCGCTTGCAAAGCTGAACAAGGCGCGTACAACGGATTCTCTGTCTACAAAGGCAAATCCGATTTTATATATCCGCACCACATTGTCGACGCCGTATACATGCAAGCGTTATAAAGTAAAGAACAAGGCGGATGTGGACAAAGCATCCCAGGCCCTGACCAAGCTGACACATGAGGATCTGACGTTAAAGGTAGTAAATGACAGCGCCAACGGGCAGACACTCCTTTACGGCATTGGAGAGCAGCAGCTGGATGTCGTAGTCAGCAAACTGGCGAACCGGTATAAGGTAGAGATTGAGCTTGGAAAGGCAAAGGTTGCCTTCCGTGAAACAATCAGGAAAAAAGCAGATGTTGAATATAAATATAAAAAACAGTCCGGCGGGCACGGACAGTACGGCCATGTAAAGATGACCTTTGAACCGTCCGGTGACCTGGAGACGCCTTACGAATTTTCACAGACCGTTGTCGGCGGGGCAGTTCCGAAAAATTACTTCCCGGCCGTTGAAAAGGGCATTCAGGAATCGGTAAAGAGCGGCCCGCTTGCGGCTTATCCGGTTGTCGGCATTAAGGCAAACTTGTACGATGGATCTTACCATCCGGTAGATTCCTCCGAGCTTGCTTTTAAGGTTGCTGCCGCGCAGGCGTTTAAAAAAGGATTTTTACAGGCTTCCCCGGTATTGTTAGAGCCGATTGCATCTATGGTTGTAACTGCATCCGACAAGTATACCGGAGACATTATGGGAGACCTGAACAAACGGCGGGCGCGTGTACTTGGCATGAATCCGATAGAAGGTGGTAAGCAGGAGATCACTGCGGACATTCCTTATACGGAGCTGGACGGCTATACGACAGTACTGCGTTCCATTACCGGCGGGGAAGGCACCTACCGCTATGAGCTTGCCCGCTATGAACAGGCGCCGGAAGACGTACAAAAACGCGAAATTGAAGCCAGAGCGAATAAACTGGTGAATATTGAAGAGTAATTTTATTTAAATGATCAAAACGGAAGGAGGATCCGGTGAAAAATGGCGCGTATGATGCTCTGCATTCTTCTTGCAGTTGTTCTGTTACTGGAACAGCCGCAGCTGACAAAGGGGCGCGGCGTCATGGAATGGCCGCATTCTCCTTCTGTTTACGATGGAAATACCCTGGATACTGCAAATAATTTAAACAGCAGTATACCAGTCTATCATATTATCTATAATCTGAATCTGGGTGAAAACCATTACCTGAATCCATCTGTCTATTACGAACAGCTGCTGCCGGTAAAATTGATGCCTCCAAAGAGAGAGGGCTATAATTTTGCAGGCTGGTATACAGACAGCAGCTATAAGCATCCTCTGACCGGGATTGAAGACTGCGAAAACGGCAACCTGATCCTATATGCCAAATGGACCAAAAAAATATCCGGTTCCATGAATATCCAGCTGTATTCTTACGGCGCAGGCAGCCTGACAAGGTCGCCGGAAAAAAAGCTGTCCAACATGAGCTACCGGATCTTAGAAGATCTGGATATCCCAGGCATGCCAGGCACCAGGTTCGAAGATTATATCACCAATAAATTATTCAGCGTAGACCAGTGCCCGCAGGGGCTGTGCGTAACCGAGGAGCATATCCTCGTAACATCCTACAGCACGGGGAACCATGAGAATTACGGTTCTTTATACGTATTCGACCGCCGCACAGGCGATTATCTGGCCACGCTTTCCATGAAAAAAGGCAGCCATTTAGGCGGGATCTGCTACGACGGAGAAAACCTTTGGATCTGCCATTCCAACTACCGCACGATTGAACGTCTGGATTATGCATTGGTAAAAGAAATTGCAAAACATCAGCCGGGCAGGACCATAGAGCTGACACAAAAACACGAAGAATACCGCGTCTTAAATTCACCTTCCTGTATCACATTTTTCAGCGGAAAGCTATGGATTGCCACACATACCAGGTTTTTTAAATCCATTATGAAATCTTACCGATACAGCGGCGGCGTTTTGGAGGAATGTGAAGAATTTGCGATACCGGACAAGGTGCAGGGAGTCGCATTTGACGAAGACGGACATGTCTATCTGAGTACTTCCTTCGGGCGCAGCAAATCTTCTTATATTAAAGTCTATCGTTCCGCATATGACCTGAGCAAGCAGCCGGAAAAACCTGCGGAATGCGTGGAGATGCCGCCTTGTTCCGAGGAATTGTCGATTGCGGGGGATGAATTGCTGGTTTTATTTGAATCGGGGGCGCAGAAATATATGGAAGGGACCGATGGGAAAGGGAAGGCGTTGGCGCCGTTGGATCATATGGTGGCGATACAGTTGGATTCTTTTGCGAAATAAAATATAAAATTAAATAACTGGTTACCTGGATGAGTTGGCCGGGGGATGTGGCTAACCGGACGACTCTGCGGGCTGCGGCCAGGGGATGCGCCGGGAGACACACCTTGGGCGGACTGGG
>CANOET010000011.1 GCA_947564835.1 uncultured Eubacterium sp.
TTCGTTCACCGCAGCGTTGCCCCAGTCCTTCCAAGGTGTGTCTCCCGGCGCGTCCACTGTCCCCAGCCCGCAGAGGCGTCCGGTTAGCCACATCCCTTACAGCTGCCCGGATGGTCAGCCACATCTCTTACAGCTGCCCGGATGGTTAAATGCTATCATCTTCATCCATGTCTAACGATCATACGGATTTGATATCTTCGTTTTATTTGCTGCATGAGCAGCAATCCCCATCTCCCATTTCTTTTGAAATTCCGACGCCGTATAAAATTCATTTCCAAAGGCATTCAGATATTTCGCCCACAGCATGCGGTCCCTGTCTGCATAAGAGGAACCATCCTTGGTAATAAAATAATCCGGCACCCCTTTATCCGTACCTTTCATAAAATCCACAAAACGTTCCGTATCAATATCTCCATTTAAAAAATCGGTCCAGAAATTTTCATGCGCGGCAAAACGCAGGTTCCAGTCTGACGGAAACTGCCCGATTAGTTCCATCACTTTGTCATATTGCTGCGGATCTTCGAACGTAAGCGACCATTCATCTTCGGTCTGTCCCATCTTGCGGCAGAAAATTCCTTCTTTCGTATACCATGTCACATAGCGGATCTCTTCCTTTGTTTCGTCAGCGGAAGGATAAACACAGGATGTGGAGTCTGTAAAAAGCAGGCTGCTTTGATCCGCGACAGACGTCTTCTTTTGCCTGGCCACAAATGCCTGCCGGGTGTTCAGCTCCTTTGCTGCCCGTTTTGCATGCTCTTCACGCATCAGCTTGCGAAGGACATCTTGTACGGAGTCAAATTTTTTCAGGAACTTTTTCCAGTCTTTTTCGGTAAAAGAACGGGAGCCAATCTGATAGCTTGGTTCTGTGTCTCCGTTTAATACCTTTACAAATATTTCATTGATTTTTTCCTGGAAAAATTCCGAATAGTCCATGCTGCCGCCTTTGTCATTTTCTGTATCCGTGTTTGCGGACGCAGCCTGGCCTGCTCCAGTTCCAGAGGCAGCGGTTTGGTTTGCATCCGCCTTACCTGCAACAGCCCTTGCACCTGGCTGGTTTTCCTGCTGCTTTGCCCGGTTTCTGCCATCTGCCGCCTGACCGCCCTCTCGCAGCTTCTCCGCAAAAGAACCGTCCGCATACTTCTGTGCTGCCTTTGTGTTCGTTTTTGCTGTGCCTGGATATCCGGCTGCAGCTTCGGCTTGTACTGCACCTAATGCCATAAAATCTCCTTTCTGCAGCCCTTCTGCCATTCCGGGCTGCCCCGTTCTCCGAAAAGGTCCGAACAGGTTTTTACTTTTAGTTTATCGGTATTGTCTGATGGAAAGTTTACACGAGTTGCATCAACAGCCCTGTCCATTGATGACTCGAAACATTGTCATTTTTAATAGTCCCATTATTTTCCGTCAAACTTACGATGGCAAACGAAATAATTTTCAATGGCTGGATACGTAACAGTTCAATGGGTTATCTGAACTGTTACTTTTGTTCATGTATTTTTTTATATAATGGAATAATTTCATAGACTTCCTGCGTTAGATGTGATATAATTATACCGTCAATAACCAAATAAAAATTAAGGAGGGTGTTAAGTATGTCGTTGACAAAGGAAGATTTATTCGCCATCTCTGACCTGATGGACCAAAAACTGCAGCCAGTTCACGAACGGCTCGACAAAGTAGATGAGCGGCTCGATAAAATGGATGAAAGGCTCGATAAAATGGATGAGCGGCTCGATAAAATGGATGAGCGGCTCGATAAAATGGATGAGCGGCTCGATAAAATGGATGAAAGGCTCAACAAAGTAGAACTGCAATTTCAGCCGATCCATGAGCGGCTGGATAGAATGGATGAAAGGCTCGACAAAATGGATGAAAGGCTCGACAAAGTGGAACTGCAATTTCAGCCGATCCATGAGCGGCTCGACAAAATGGATGAAAAGTTCGACAAAGTGGATGAAAGGTTCGACAAAGTGGATGAACGGCTCGACAAGATGGATGATACCTTAAATACGCTTAAATTTAACCAAGAGCATATGAGTGAAAAACTCAAAGGCATCGAGGTCACAATGAACTATAATGATTATCATCTGAGCCATGATATCAAGAAATTACAGGAAGATGTTGATACAATCGTAGAACTATTAAAAATACATGACATAATACCTATTGCAACTTAAACGTATCAAAACAGGAACTTAGAAACGATTTTTGCGCAAAAAGGCAAAATTTTGATTCCAAGCGACAGCGTTGACATGATGTTGTGCTTTTGGCTGGCTATGCGGGCGCTGGATGAGGGGGAAAGAGCCTGGTTTTCACTTGCTTTACATAAAGCTGAAATTCAGGCACATCCCCTGGCCAGGTACAATCTTTGGAGAGCCAAAAAACGCAACACAATGTCAAAAGCATTCCTTTTCTGCTTCATCCAAGCAACCGTCCAGGTTCCCGCAGAGCCTCCCCACCAGCTTAGCCGCCGCACCCCACTCCATCCCCGGCAGCTTTTCCTTCATATTCTGACAAATTCTTTGATACAATTCCCTGTCATTTTTCAAACGCAGCATCTGCCGCGCCAGCTGGCTGCTGTCATTTGCATCTGTCAATAGTCCTGTGACGCCGTCTTCCAGCTGTTCCCCCAATCCTCCCGTATCCGTCGCAATCACGGGCACGCCGTAATCCATAGCCACCATCAGCACCCCCGACTGTGTCGCATCCGCGTAAGGCAGGACGGCGATCAGATGTTCCCCCTGGAAGATGCTTTCGACTTCTTCATCCGCCAGCCAGCGGTTGATAACCGTTACACGCTTAAGACGCCTGTATGCTGCACGGTACGGGGAAAAGTCCCCGGCGCCTGCGATGGTCAGCGTAACATCGCTGCAGCGGCTGCATACTTTCCGATAGGCTTCTGCCAGTGTATCCAGCCCTTTGTACGGAGAGATCCTCCCGAAAAATACATAATTGGTCTTTTCCGGGTCATAGGTGACTGCAGTGCGTTTTGTGGGGACTCTGCGGTAATAGCTGTGCCTCCCCAGCGGAAGGTAATGGACATGTCCGGTTTTATGGTAGCGTGTTTCTACCTCCGCCACAAATTTTTTCGTATGTACGATAATCTCATCTGCATGCCGGTATGCCCGGTTTACGCCAAAAAGCTTTACCGCGAATGCGTAGGATTCTCCGGCATGCAGCACCGGGTCATGGCAGAATACGATTTTTCTGGCGCGCGGAAACAGCTGGCTGACCGGATCTGTCCAGAAGGTACACATCGGACAGCAGACCGCTGTTACCTCGTAGGACTGTAAGGCTTTGCGGATGCGGTATTTTTTGTAGAGGACAAATTGCAGATGGTTTTTCAGAAAGGAGACGGCGGAAGTATAGGTCGGGATCAGAATCAGCTTTTCCAGGGGAAGACGCTTCCAGGCTTTTCCATTTTCGATATCCGCAGAGAGCACGGCTGCAGCCGGAAAGCCCTGCTCCAGCAGCGCTTTCGTCAGTTCGTAGGCATGCAGCGGGCCTCCGCCGTGCCTTCCGGTGTAGTTGATCAGGATGATTTTTTTGTTTTTGCGATTGCTGTTCATAACGTACCTAACCTTTCTGCCAGTGTTTTTCAGCCGGGCATCTGTCATGTTCTGCAAATCTATAACATATACCCGTGTCCCATCATTACGGTCCTGTGCAAAATCCCCATGGTTATCATCCTGTGAAAAATTCTGTACCGGGCTGACAGTAATGATCCCGTCTGCGGCACCTTCAACACTGCCATCTGCTGCATCTGTTCCATCTATGGCCCAGCCCGGGTCAAACCGTTTCGGATCGTATTCAATATAAATAATCTCACGGCTGCTGCCGTCTGCCAGTACCGGCGCATCCTGCACGCGGATATCCAAAAACAGTTCATCCCCGCGCAGACACGCAAGGCTGATAAACAGCTCCTTGCCGCGCAGGCAATAATTCCTGTCCGGTGTCATACGATTTACGGAAAAGACCGTATTGCCCAGATAATACCTGATACGGAACAGGCTGGCCTGTTCTACCCCGCAGTCCAGTCCGAGCCCTTTGGAAAGTGTATGCAGGGCAATAAAATATTCCGGCTCCTCCCCGCCGGATACACGCAAAAGCTCTGTGTCCCCGCAAAATGCGTGATTCAGCTTTACCGGAACCGTGCAGGATTGAAATTCCGCCGGACTGCTGCCCGCAGGAAATACAAGCAATCCGACAGCCGCTGCGGCAGCCGCGGCATACATTACAATACGTTTGCCCCTTCCTTTCGCCTTTAACGCCCGGACTGGCTGTCCCCATAACCCTGCCGCAGCCGCTAACATAACAGACAGCAGCAAAGCCGCGGGGCCGTATCTGACCGCCGGCATCCCATTCGGCAAAACGACGATTTCTGCTTCGCCGGACGGATACAGCAGTATGGTTGTAATAGCCATATGAATCACCGCATACGCCAGCACTTCCAGCAGAATAAAAATCACCGGCGCATGCCTTCTGTGAGCGCCGAGGCTCCCGGGCTCTGCACAGCCGCGGTTTCCGCCAGCGCCTTCATGAACACCTCTGGCACGCAGCAGGCACGTAACCGCTCCCGGGCCGATCAGGCATAAAAAACTAACGATCATGGCTGCTTCCTTTCTGTGCCTCTTTCCCGCTGCTTCCTTCGTTCCAAATGCCCCTGGCTGCCTGTTTTTGAACTGTATATTTACCCGGCAGACAGCATAAAATAGCAATACCTGCATACCAGCACAAAACGCCGGCAATTACCGGTTCAGATATATCAAACTCATATCCCCCTGCAACCTGAAATGCCGTATTGACCGAATATAGATCATTTGGCATTATAGGACTGCCCCGAAATCTGCCAACATAATAATTTCCGACTCCAAAAACAAGGCATATTGTCAAAAAAAGTACAGACATTATTTTCACTGGAATAAAACCATATAAAATAACCGTCATTAAAAACAAAACTAAAACATTACCAGCTACAAACTGCCATTCCATTTTATTTATGTTTTCATTGAATACCCGTTCTACAATATAAAAACCCAAGGCCGGAATGAACATCCTATAGATCCAGATCTCTGAAGCACGCATTTTTTCCGATATGAACATCCTGATTCTGACGGAAAAAAGCAGCAGCGATGTAATTGCTATAAAGTATGCCGTTGCTTGTTCCCTTGTCAGTTCGTTGCTATGTTCTGTTGGCACATAATTTTTTACTACAACTATACAAACCAGGATACAAATTGCTACTTTTAAAACCCAAGCTGATGCATTTAAAAACCCTTCTGCCTTTTCTGATAAAACTTCGCATCCCAAAAGCACTAATAAAAATAACGATCCCAACAGCAATTCTTTCACCGTATATGTTCTGCCATACAGAATTATATAAAATACGGATGCAAAGAAACAAACTGCCATATGAATTTTTTCAGTATATATGGAAATACATCCCGCACAGCATAATAACACTGTTTCTAACCACATTTTTCATACTCCCATTTATCCTGTTACCTATTTCGAAATAATGAAATAAGATATCCCATTGGTAAAAATTGCCCCGACTGAACAAGCAGCTGCTCACTGAATCGATAAAGAAGCATTTCGTAATAAGGCGACTTTCTTGCGAGTTTCCAATATTCATTATAATAACTAACCGGATTTGTAACATATTTAAAACTGCAGCTAATATAATGCAAAATTTTCGGATGCTCCATCGCTTTTTTATACTCTGAAATCAGTTCCGTCAGATTGCTTGTCCTTAAAATTTCATCATCTTTACGCAAGGATAAAAGCACATTGTATTCCTGTGGAAGCAGTAAGATTTTTCCATCACATAATTTATTCAATACATCCTGATCCATCCAGCGCCATTTTCTGGAAGTAGCATAATTTAATAAAAACTGAACCGGAAATGTTTGATTAAATATCCTGTTATTAAAAACTAACACTCCGGAATTAATATAATTTTCTTTATCTGACAGCCGCAATCTATTCAAATTCTTATATTCTTCATGATCTTTTATGCTTCCCCATGCAATCATAGGTAAATCCCTGACGCCAGCAATAAAGTTATCCTTTAAATCAATCTCATATAACTCACGAACATCACAATTCATAATTAAATCAGAATCCAAATAAATAATTCTGTCAAATTCTGAAAGTATATGCGGCGCAACTAGCCTGCCATAAATAATCGGCAGATATCCTCTCTCAGTATGAAAACTATAATTTACAAGAAGATACCTGAAATCAATAAATCGGACAGAAAAATTTTTTAACCCCCGAAATGGATACATCAGCATTTTCTTTGTCCGTTCATCCAAACCATCGTGAAGGAGAATAATATCATATGTCGTATCCTGACTCGAAAAATCAATCACAGACTGCAAATTAACGCTTGCTATAGGCGCAAAATACTCATTGAAAACAACTGTAATGGCTGTTTTCTTTTCAAATGCCGGTTTAATCTTCTCCCGTAATCTAATCTCTTTTTTTTCAGCTCTGCTTTGTTCTAATATACTTTTTATTTCTGGCACAATCAGGCTCATTGAATTGTTGTCAAATTCTATTTCTATTGAATCCTCACTAAAATGATTCCGATTCAGTCCAAAAAAACACAATGTTTTTCCTGCTACACCTTTCCACATCAAAGAATCATCCCAAAAAGGATATAAGATTATCTTTTTACATTTTGCAGAACTAATAATATCGCAAATACCGCTGCGAATACCAATAAAATAACCCGCATGCTCTAAGTACGATACTGCAACTTCATATCCAAAACGAAGTGCAACAGTCCCGGCTATCGGCTTTTCCCGCTCTGTACCACAATTAGTAACTACACTATATCCTTTCAGCAAAAGGTATTCTGCCAGATCTTCCCATATACGAAACGGAACGTATCTTATGGAAGCCGAATAGGGAGCAAGAACCACCGTATTGCCTGGAACCAGATTTTTTTCTTTAAATATCTGATTCAAACGGATATCTTTTTCAAATTTCGGAAGAACAGGATGCACATGTCTTTCCAACCCCATCGCTACATATTTAAACATATCATCAAAGGTGATGCCCCTGAAACCTTCCAAATGATCTAAATGTATATGCGACTGTGACATATATGGATAATGATGCATTTGGGTTATGTTTATTTTTTTATATCCAAGAAACTGGCAAAATGCCATCAATTTCCATGTATCCTCTGTTGATAAAATCGTATCTCCCTCGATACCATAAAGTCTCCCAATCTTTCTTTCACTGTTACCTCTAAAAAGGAATGTATATTGCGTAATATTATTTTGGGATAAATAAGCGTGAAAATATCTTCCTACCGCATATATATCTCCTGTTCCCGTGTGTGGACATATAAAAAATCTGGTCTTTGAATTATATTTATGTACCAGAGAGTTGTAGATTTTATATCCTCCTTTAATATCTTTCCAATAATAAATCAAAAATCCAATGACAGGATATTTTTTTACCTTTTCTTTCACATTGTTTATAAAATTATTGATTCTATTCTTCATACATACCATCCATCCATAATTCCAAATCATTTGTTATATTATAAACTGCAATAGCGAACAATTCTTCTTTTGTAACTTTTCCTGTATTTAAATATGCAAGTGCATTTCTTCCATAAGGTTCATCTAAAGACGCCACAATAAAAGACTCATCACACATATTCGTATTATAAAAAGCCATGATATTATTTACCAATTTCCGATCTATCGCAATTACGTCCAAAACATATTTTTCAAAATGAAATCTGCGAATATATTTCTTTACACGTTCGTCAGCGGAAAGAATCAGTGCCTTCTTATAATGGCTGCCTAATAACATTTGTTTTAAATATTTAACCGCATAATAGGTGTATTCTTTATTTTGAGATGGAATAAGTATAACTGCAGATTGATCTAATGCATATTTGTGATAAATTCTGTGCATATATGCATATCCTTTAAAAAAACTCCAAAAACGCTTTATTAAGAATAATCGGATCTTTAACATATTTTCCCCCATTTTTTATTCACATATTAGAAAATGATGCTGCATAAATTCATCCCGAACCGTATTCACTGCGACCGCCGTCCGAAGTCCTGACGGCTTGCAGTCATTTACCACGATCCGCTCCCCATAAGGCGCCCCGTACACAATCAGGTCATACCGCACCCCGTTTTCCCGCAGGAACTGCTCCGTAATCCCCGCGTATTCCTCCGTACGGGAGGTAACAAAGATCACCAGATCCCCGTCGCCGATCCCGTTTAAAAATTCTTTTGCCCCGTCCAGAAACTGGTCGTATCCGTCTATTTTATAACCGTTATGTTTTACAATCGTACCGTCCAGATCCAGAATCCAGGTCTTCCCAAGCGGTGACAATCTGACCACTTTTCCCCCGTCATCCGCCCCCTTTTGTCTGATAGCTTCTTTTTCGACACTATGATCTTTAGCCGTTTCATATCCGGCGGCTTCTTTTTCTGCTTCACTTTTCCTAGTTAACATCTTTCAACTGCACCCCAATATGCCCGCCCGGATGGTTCCGCTTAAAGTCCGCCAGCGTCACACCCCGCCTTTTCGTCACTTCAATCGCCAGCCCCTGCAGCACAATCAGGTTCACCGTCGTGGAATTGTTCGGCACCACGTTCCACAGGTCCCCTTCATGCTCCAGCTGCAGCACGATACATTTACCAATCTCATCCGCCAGCGTCGAATGTTCTTCAAACGTCAGCAGCCACAGGTTGCATCCGCGCGGCTTTAACAGTTCCGTCAGATAAATCGACTCCGCCGTTTCCCCGCTTTTGGTCAGAAGGATCACCAAATCCCCCTGCCCCACCATGCCGAGGTCGCCGTGTACCGCGCTGTTTGTGTTCATATAGCTGGCAGGCTGCCCGAGCGAATGCATCGTCCCGACAAATTTGTCGCAGACCGGTACGTTTTTGCCAAGCCCGCTTACAATCACCTGATGCCCGGCCTCTATCGCTTCAACCGACTCCGTAACGAGCTGTTCAAATTTGCCGCTGTCCAGGGAATGCACCGACTGGTCAATTGTTTTTAAGATGTTTTCAAAATAACGGATCATAACACTTCCTCCAAATAATACAAACCGTTGTAAAATGCCCCGCAGATGGAATCGTAATCTTCCCACGCGTAAGTCGTCAAAGACAGCCAGATGACCGCATGCAGAAGCTTGAGCTGCTCCGGCGTGACTTCATCCGACAAAAGATCCAGCAAATCCTGCTCCATATCCTCCCAATGGCTGGATGCGATCGTAAGCTCTGCCTCCTGTTCCCGGATCTTTAGGTCAAAACGCTTTAAATTAAACTGATCGTAATTGCCTGCAACGGAATAGTACAGCTTGGCCCAGTCGTAGGCCGGGTCGCCGTATAATTCTGTCGTACCGAAATACCCCCTGGGATCAATCAGCACCGGCGTCCCGTCCTGCCGCAACAGCAGGTTACTGAACGTGCAGTCCCCGTGGATCAGCTTAAACTGCGCCGGGAACCATTCCCGGATCCGCTGTTCCAGCCGTTCCCGCTCCCAAAAGACATTGCGGCAGGCCCTTCCGTTTACAGTCACTGTCTTATCCCGGGCAAACGGGACAAGATCCCGGATCTTTTGCAGCCGGTCAAATGTCTTTCCGATATACGCCTCATAATAGCTGCCCCAGTCGGACGGGACGGCCTGCGTACTTTGCACTTCTTTCAGGCAGGCAACGATCCGGCTTAAGATGCCCCTCTTTTGTTCTTTGGAAAGGCCGGTGTACGCATAAATATTTTTTCCGTCGATGTTTTCCATGGTCAGCGGTTCCAGCGCATAGATTTTGGGGATATTCGGAAAATCCGTTTCCGCCAGCTTTTGATACCAGGCGCGTTCCCGCACGGCCAGCGCGCGTCCCTGCGCGTCGATCCCTTCTTTGATCATTGTGCCGCCTTCCACGGTCAGGCGGTTGAACGGGCGACATTTTTCGGTTTCCAGCTTTTGATATTCAGACAGCAGGCCGTACTCCTTCGTCTTTTGCAGCGGCAGCTCCCGAAACGGAAGGTTCTGTTCCCCCAGCCAGCGGACAAATTCCCCCTGCGGCGGAACGTCTGCCAGTATGGATTTGTCCCGGAAAATAAACTGCCCTGCGACGCCGTGTACGGAGCTTTCCTGTTCGCGGAATGCCCCTTGTTCATACCGCCATCTGCATGGGAAATCTCCTGAAATCCCTACATAATCGGCATCTTCCCGGGGCATTTCGTATTCGTCCGGAAGGATCAGGTCGCTCCAGATCAGCATAAACGCCTCTTTGGGCGGAACAGCCTTAAGCGCCTGCGCAAGCCCGCCGCACGTACCCTGTGCGCCTTTTGCATCGACCATCGTATAATCCACCTCGGCAAATGTCTTTAAATAGCGTTCCAACACGTCATATTTGTAATCGCCGATGACCACATACTTTTTTTCAGGATATTTCCGGAATAAATGAAACAGCATAGGCAGATTTTTCACCGGGACAAGCGCTTTGGGCTTGTTGCGCGTCAGCTGCTGCATGCGCGTCCCCTTTCCGCCTGCCTGCACGATAATGTAATTTACTTCCATAGTTTATCTCCCTCCATCCGCGGCCGCAGAAACTGCAGGCCATCATCCAAGCCAGTCCGTTATCCAAGCCAATCCGTCACTGCACTCAAATCCTGCTCCATGTCCCCTGTCAGTTCGTACTGGAACAACTCCCGGCCTGTGTCTTCTTTCTCTTTGTGCAGCCGGTCCCGTACCCGGCCGCTTTCCTGCCTGCACTCCTGCACACATGCTGCCGCCTGGCGCAGGTCATAAAAGCGGATCAGCCCATATGCTGCCGGATACAGCGCGCCAACCCTGCAGCCCGCAAAAACTGCCAGGTCAAGCAGCCCGCTTCGGATCCCGATAACGGCCTCGTAACTGCCCATCTTTGCAAGCATTTCCTCCAGACGGTATGACACAACCCTTACCCCGGGCAAAAGCAGCTGTCCATCCGGCGCATTGACCTCGACCTGATACTGTTTCGCAGCCAGCCTTTTTGCCAGCTTCCGGAAAAACGGCCCTGCATCCTTATCACAAACCGCCTGTGCAAACGGACAGAGCAGAATCTTCCCGGACGAGCCAGGCTTTACAGCATGCGCCTGTACTCCTCTCCCCGTACTTCCAGCCGCTTCCTGTATGCACTTCTTTCTATATACCGGCAGCCGGAAGGCACTGTCCGGCGGCAGCTTTAATACGCCCTGGCAGATACAATTTTTCAGACACAGCTGCGGATAATCCTTTGCATAGGAAAATCCCTGCACAAACCCGTTTGCCGGTTCTGCTGCCAGGCAGTCTTTCCAGCCCGCAAACAACAGCTGCCCGGCTGCGTATCTGTTTGCGATGCATAGCAGATGCAGCCATTTTTCGGAAACGGCGCAGTACGAACGGCCTTTCCTCGGATAACAGGCCGCAAGCCCCCGGAATTTTTCCGCGCTTACAATGCACAGCTTTTCCAGCCCGTATGTTTCCTGAAATGCATCCGCATAACCCATCGTATATAAAAAATCACCGATATGTCCGCAGATTATCAGATGGTATACCCCTTTTCGGCGTATGCGTACGCGATAGTAAACTGCTGCCGCAGGGATCACAAAAATCTGCTGCAGCACACTTTTTACTAACGTTTTTACAGGAAGCAGCCGCTCGTTCGATTGTTTCCCCTCTTTTTTCACAAGTCTGATCCGGCGCAGCATCTTTTCAAACACGTCCGGTTGTTTTCCCTCTTTTTTTGCAAGTCTGATCCGGCGCAGCATCCTTTCAAACTCGTCTGGCAGTTTGCCTGCTTTCTTTTGAAACTCGTCCGGCAGTTTGCCTGCTTTCTTTACGAAGCTGATCCAGTACACCAGCCTGTTAAAATCCTGCTCCGTCCGATGGCAAAGCCCCATGCTAAGCAGCAGCCAATAACGGCTTCTTAACCTGCGGTACAGCTCCCTGTCTGCCAGGCAAATCCTTCCCGTAAGCATCCGGGCCGCTTTCCTGCCCCGCCTTTTATCGCTGCACCTTAAAAAAGCCGTTACATAATAATCCGACACAACGGATACCAGCTTACGGTACCGGTACTCCCTTCCGGCCGGCGGACAGAACCGGTCAGAATCCGCCTCCATAACCGACCAGATCACTTTTTCCATCTGATCCATCCGCTTTTCCCGGTTTTGTGCTGAAATACTCTGCGCAGGGTCTCCGATCCGATAGACGTACAGCTGTGTCCGCATCACACATAGCTTCGCGGCATGGCTGCACGGGACTGTAAAGAAAAACGCATCATCATAAGAAACCCCTTCCGGCATCCGGTAAGACAGCTGCCTGTAAAACTCTGTCTGATACATCAGCCCGTGCAGGCAGAAAATCTGCCGGAAGCGCCCCCACTCCCTGAGCAGCTGTTCCATGTCCAGGTACCGGGTTTTTTCCTCCGCCGCAAGCCCTGACGGAATATGCACCATCCGGGCTTTTCTAAGGCCGCGGCCCTGCATCCGGCACTGGTCGTACCCGCAGGCGACCGCCTGCTCATCCACCGTTTCCAGCAGCTGCAGCATTTCTGCCAGGCTGTCCGTATGCATCCAGTCATCCGCATCCAGTACTTTCAGATACCTTCCGCTGCACCGGGCGGCCCCCGCATTTACCGCAGAGCCATGTCCCCCGTTCTCTTTTTGCACCAGGCAAAAGCTTCCCGGATATTTCCGCCGGTACCTGTCCGCATATGCCGCACTGCGGTCCGAAGAACCGTCATCTACGACAACCACTTCCAGGCGCTGCATCTGCTCTTTCGGCACAAGCAGGGAATGCAGGCATTTTTCAATTGTTTTTTCCGCATTGTACATCGGTATAATGATTGACAGCTGCTTTCCGGCGTCTTTTTGTTCCATCCTTACATTCCTGCCTTCTGTTATCCTTCATCTTCATACTGGTCGCAGATTTCCTTCGCCGGCCCGAATGCCTTCACCGTCCCATGCTCCAGCCAGACCACCTTGCTGCACACCTTACGGATCTGCTCTAATTCATGGGATACAAACAGCACCGTCGTACCGCCGCTCATCATCTCCAGCATCCGCTTCCTGCTTTTTTCCTGAAACCGTGCGTCCCCTACGGACAGGATCTCGTCCACGATCAGGATTTCCGGTCTGACCGCCGTTGCAACCGCAAAGGCCAGGCGCATCACCATCCCAGAAGAGTAATTGCGCAGCGGCACTTCAATAAATTCCTCCAACTCTGAAAACTCCAGGATTTCATCGTATTTTTTCAGCAGAAATTCCTCTGGATAGCCCAGAATCGCCCCGTTTAAAAAAATATTTTCCCGTCCGGACAGGTCAAAATCAAAACCGGACCCAAGCTCCAGCATCGGGACAATATTCCCGTGGCTTTCCACGCTGCCCTCCGTCGGCTTTAAAATACCGGAAATCACTTTCAGCAGCGTACTTTTTCCGGCGCCGTTCCTGCCGATAATGCCCAGCACTTCCCCTTTGCGTACCTGGAACGTGACGCCGCGCAGCGCCCAGAACTGTGTATAGCGGATTTTTCCGGTTACGGCCTGAATGACAAATTCCTTTAGCGTATTGACCCGGTCGTTTGCCATGGAAAAGCGGACAGAGACATGGTCCGCCTCCAGGATGACCCGTTTCTGTGTCTGTTTTTTTGCCTGTTTCATGTTCTGCTCCTAAATGTAAAAGATAAACCGGTCCTGCGACTTTTTAAATACCGCCACTCCAAGCAGGCAAAAAGCAGCTGCAAAAAGTGTACAGATCAGGTATTCCCGCGGCTCCGGCGAAATCCCCTCCAGAATAATCTGCCGGAAAAACCGGATAAAATGGTACATCGGATTGATTGCCAGCACGCCTTTAAAACTGTCCGGAAGGATTGACTCCGGATAAAAGACAGGCGTCGCATACGTCAGCACCATACTGAACACACTCCAGATAAACTGCATATCCCGGAAAAAAACCATCACCGCCGACAGCATAAATCCCAGCCCGATGCAAAACACCAGCAAAAACAAGAGGTCAAACGGAATCAGCAGCCACGCTTTCGTCGCCCGCACCCCCGTCGCCATGCACATCAAAAACAGCGGCAGCAGGGAAATCAGCAGGTTTACACCCGTGGAAACGACTTTGGATACCGGATAAATATACTTTGGCACATATACTTTCGTAATCAGCCCGGCATTTCCGGTAATCGCGTACAGACTGATATTCGTGGATTCGTTGAAAAAATTAAACAGCACAATCCCTGCCAGCAGGTACACGGGATAGTTTTCAATATCCGCCTTAAAGATCGTGGAAAATACAAAATACTGCACCGACATCATGAGCAGCGGGTTGACAAAGCTCCACAAAGCCCCCAGCACCGACCGCTTATATTTAATCTTAAAATCCCTGGCCGTTAACTGCTTCATCAAAAAACGGTATTTATCCATCAGCAAAGCCGCCGTAATCACCGGATGCTTCCTGCCCAAACGGTACTGGCGGATCAGGTACAGGCAGTACAAAAGCAGCGCCATCCCCACCGGAATCACAATCTGCCAGTAATGCGGCCCTGTCCAGACCAGGTCCGTCCCATGCGTATCAAAGCAAAGCACGCCCGGCGCCTCTTCTGCACCGATATACATCTGCATCCGTTCGATCTGGGCCGTGGAATTGTACCAGACACCCGCCGCACTGCCCGCAGCCCCGTCTTCGGAAGCCAGCTCAATCGCCAGCATATGCCCGCGCAAATTCTCCAGACGCGCCGGAAGCTGCTGGACCACTGCCTGCCCTTCCGCCAGCTGCGCCATATCCACACGGTTTTCATAAAGCAGCAAGCCTGCCGTATCATCCGTCAGCCTGACAAGCAGCTGTCCGGCATTCGCCCGCTGGAAGGTGGCGGCATAAAACTGGAAGCTCTCCATCGTGTCCATATCACAGCAAAACGTCTGGCGCAGCGTATAGCCCGCCGCAAATTCCGCCGACGCATAATCCCGCTGCACGCTTTTGACCTCCCTGCGCGCCGTCCGCTCATAAAGCTGCGTACCCGCCGCAAAATACAGCAGCCCGGCCAGAAAAAAATACAAAACCACCGCAAGGATACAGCCCTGGTCAAAACGTATTTTCTTTTTCCGTCTGATCACACTTCTACTTCTTTGATCCATCACCTTTTCCACGCTCCCATTCCCTGTCCGCAAGCTGGATCCCCTTCCTGCCGCCTTTTTGGACGGTTCTGTCCGCAGGCTGGATTCCCTTCCTGCCGCCTTTTTGGACGGTTGTTTGATATCGTTCCTGCCGCCCCTTGTGAACGGTTGCTGGTAACCGCCATATCTGCATAGATTTCCTTCATTTTCTTTTGCACCAGGTCCCGGCCATAGTTTTTTATCCGATACGCATTATATGCCCCGCACGACAGCCGCAGCGTTTCCTGGTCCGCCAGCATTTGTAAAGCCTGCACAAGCTGCTCCGGATGCTTTAGGGAAAACCGGAAACCGCCCGGCACCTGGTATAACGCCTGCCGCCCGGATGCATCCTTGCTTCCAAGAAGCTCCCTGCAGCCGCGTATATCCGACACTACACACGGCAGTCCCGCGGCCATCGCTTCCATTAACGCTACCGGCATCCCTTCCCGGACAGACGGAAATACAAAAATATCCGCATTCCAATAAATCCAGCGCAAATCTTCCACAAAACCCGGCATCCGCACACGCCCTCTGACCCCAAGACTGTCCGCATACCGCAGCAGATCCTCCCGCAGCCCGCCCTGCCCGCAAATCAGGTAGTACACATCCCCATCCGCCAACGCCGCCAGCGCATCCATCACCATACGGTGATTTTTCCCTTTATTCAGCTCCCCTACGGACAATAACACCAGGGCATGCTCCGGAATCCGGAACCTGCGGCAAAATTCCAGGTCACGGCTGCCGCGCGCTTCTTTTCCTTCCGCAAGCCCTGGGCGCCAGTATTTTCCGGTATCGACCCCGACTCCCGGAATCCTGCAGACTTTTCCCGCATAAAAACACCGCTTTGCCAGCAGTTCATCCTCCCGGTTCACAGTTATAAGCACATCCGTCCAGCAGGAAAGCCATTTTTCCGCCGGATAATACAGCATCCAGTTCTGCAGCGGGGCACCCTGATAAAAATGAAATCCATGCGCCGTATAAATGACCGCAACCCCCGCTTCATGCGCCGCTATCCTGGCCAACACACCGCCGATCGGCGAATGGCAATGCATCCACGCAAACGGATACCGCCGCAAAAGCCCCCGGATCTGCCGGTAAGCCCTCACGCAGCTTCCAAACGGCCGGATGCTCCGCGGGCAGTCCCACTGGTGCCAGACAATCCCCCGGCCGCGGAAAAACTGCAGCAGTTTCCGAACCTGGAAAACACTGCACGTATTCCCTTCCTTAAAATTACAAGCCACATGCACTTTATAGCCAAGCTCCTGCAGCAGCACAAGGTTATCCAGATTAAACTGCTGGATCATAGAAGCCACAGAAGCCGCCATCAGCACGTTACGGTACATCTCTCTACGCTTCATTCATAATCTCAGCTACCGACTTCATAATCCTGACATACATCGAATAGCTGTCATCCACCTTCCCGCCTTCTTTTTTATCCGACGGGTTCCACATATCCAGCACCGCATCCGACGGATGGGCCACGCCCCAAAGTAGCTCATCCGCCCCGGCATCCAGCGCACTGCAGATATTCACAAACGTCTCCAGGCTCATAATTCTGGTACCGCGTTCAATATGCCCCAGAAAAGACATACTGATGCCGCACCGTTTCGCAAGCTCGTCCTGCGACCAGCCCTTCGCTTTGCGCACCTGACGGATCCGTTTGCCCATCCTGCCATAATCCAATTCGTTCATAACGCCCTCCATTCCGCTTCAATACAGACCAGGTTACAAATCAGCCTCATGTGCCATACATAACATTTTCTAATAAATTGTTATGCATTACAAACCGCGTTCCATCCTCCCAAACCCGCTTAAAATAAGGTGAAATACAGAATAAAGCCGCGCAGGGATCCAGAAAAAGCAGACGTTCCCCGTTCTCTTTCGCAAGATTTTCTTTTTCTTATTTTCAATTTTTATCCATGTTTTTTTATGAATTTTCTATGAAAAACAGAAAGATTTTAGGGACTAAAACTGGTAATTATAGACAATTTTTTTGTTTCTGTTGCAAATAATCAGGAATTGGTATAGAATACTTAAAGGCAACAATTTATTAGAAATTGTTGCCTTTTCTTTTGACTTTCCTTTTTCCACGCTTTTAAAGCTATAGTTAAAATTTTTTACGACACTTTTACGACACAATTGAAATTTTTGGTTGTTCCTCCAAGCGGTTCGGAAAGGGACTCCGTCTGCTGATAGGGGATCTTGCCGCGGCAGAATTATTATTAAGCAGCATTTTCGTCCGGTGAGCCACATCCCCTGGCTTTTTCACTTATTTGTACCAACTTAAAGCAAAAGAGCGGCATCACTGCCGCCCCTTGTCATGGGAGATTTTCAGAAGAAAAGAGCGGTGGCAAGTTCTGCTCTTTCTTTCCTAATTTTCCTTTTCCTCTTTGTCTTTCTTCTTTTTTCCTTCAACCGATTCAATGCAATCAACAATATCGTCATTTGTGAAATTTTTGGATTTCAGCCACTCAATAAGATTTAAAACCTCTCTTGCTGTCATTGCTTTTAATACCTCCATTTTCCAATCTCCTTTCCGTTCATCAGATTTACTTGCCTCATCTGATAATACTATTATATTAATATTGGTTACCAATGTCAAGTGTTTATTTTCTTTTCTATGATAATTTTCCCATTATCAAAAGAAACTAATACCGTTTTGTCCTCCTGTGTCACGCCTAACTCTTTTACCATTTCAGCCGGAAGACTGATTTTATAGTTAACCGAGTTTTTCCCAGCAGTCCCCCCGGCTTTTCCCATAATTATATTCCTTTCTACCATCTGCAATCCTCCTATCAATGGTTACCTATCTATAGCATAAAATAATTGGTTACCAAATGCAAGAAAAATATTTATGAAAAATGAGTGTCTGTTAAAGCGTAGAAATAAAAGAGTGCGCCGGCATGCATTGTTTTATGGAGCTTTCAGGAGGGGTTGTGCAATGAAACCTCAAACCGGCTCAGGCAAATTGTTCTATGGAATGATCTGCTGAAAGAAAATGCCCAAAAAGTCCCTGCCACACGGCAGGGACTTTTGCATACAGAAAAGAGGATACCTATGGATTTATTACAACAATATGCGCAGGATCGTCCGGTCTCAAAGCAACGGCGCAAACAATTTCAACGCCGTCTGCACCACCCACAAGCAGAACCCCGGCTCCTTCCACTCCTCTTTCTTAATCTGCTTCGAACACGCAAACGTCTGCTCCATATCCTCCTTAAGCTGCATCACCGCCTCGCTTTGGTGGATCCAGACGCCGCATTCAAAGTGCAGATACAGGCTGCGGTAATCCAGGTTAATGCTTCCTACCGCCGCAGTCTCGTCATCGCACAAAAAACACTTAGCATGAATAAATCCCGGCGTATACTCATAGATTTTAATACCGCTTTCCAGCAGCGCCTGATAATTCGACCGTGTCATTAAAAAAATCATCTTCTTATCCGGAATGCCAGGCGTCACCAGACGCACATCCACGCCGCTTTTGGCCGCGTTGCAAAGAGCTGTCTGCATTTCCTGGTCAATGATTAAATAAGGCGTATAAATGTACAGATAATCCTTCGCCTTCGAAATCATATTCAGGTAAACATTCTCCCCGACATTTTCCCGATCCAACGGCGTATCCCCGTAAGGCTGGACAAATCCATGCTCCTGTGACTCGTATTGGGGCAGCTTCGGCCGGTATTTCAGGCAATCGTCTTCTTCGTGGCGGATATAGTCCCACATTTCCAGAAACATCGCCGTAAAATTCCATACCGCTTCTCCTTCAATGCAGATTCCGGTGTCCTTCCAGTAACCGAACCGTTTTTTTTCATTGATATATTCGTCCGCAATATTGATCCCGCCCGTGAATCCCCAGATCCCGTCCACAACCAGGATCTTGCGGTGGTCCCTGTGATTCATCACAATACTAAGCACCGGCCAGAAGCGGTTAAATACGGCACACCGGATACCGATTCTTTCCATACGCTGCACAAAATCGACCGGAAGCGTCGCCACACATCCGATATCATCATAAATCAGGCGCACATCCACGCCCAGCAGCGCTTTTTTCTCTAATTCCGCCAGCAGCCGGTCAAACATGACACCAGGGCTGATAATAAAATACTCTAAAAAGATAAAATGCTCCGCCTTACGGATCGCTTCCAGCATATCCTCAAACATCTGCTCGCCGCATGGATAATACTTTGTCTGCGTATGCTCATAGACCGGGAATCTGGCCTGGCGCAAAATATAGGCAGACTGGCGCTGTACATTTTTATCCATCTTTGCGATATGCTTTGCAACTGCTTCGTCCTGCTTTAAATGCGTTTCAATTCTGACATTAACCGCCTCCATGCCTTCTCTCGTACGTTTTGTCAGCTCCGGCCTTCCGAATACAAAATAGACCAAAATGCCAAGCAGCGGCACAGTCAGCAGCAAAGCAGTCCATGCCAGCTTCGCCGCCGGGTGGTAGGGCCTGCTGATCACATAAAATGCCGTCAGGATTCCGAGCGCTGTAACTACAATATTGGCAAATGTATGACTGGCGCTGAACTGGTACAGCACCATAAACAGCCAGACAAACTGCAGCAGGATTCCAAGTGCCACAACAAACAGCCTGCTGAACAGTTTTTGCACTGCTTTCCTGATAATACGAAGCGCTTTTAATAATATACTCAAATCAATGCTCCCTTTCCATAACACGGACCATCCTGGGTCTGCGGAATAACCGTGTTTTATTCATTTTATCCTGTTATCAATTATACGCCCTGACCTGGATCAGCCAGAAGAGAGATACCTTGCTATTGTATTGCGGTTTTTATAGCTGCCCGGACGCCGGATGAGGGGGCGGGGGCCTGGATTTTAGCTCCTATTCCAGAATGTTTAGAAGCCCTTGGCATTCTGCTCGATAACGTAGGGGCGTAGCCCAGCGGCGCCTTTAGCTTCTGGCGTTTAGTCAGGGCGAACTAGGCGGCGCGCCCGGACGGTGCCACTGTGTATATGCAGAATGCCTAGGGATTCTTAACATTCCGGAATAGGAGCAGGAAGCCAGGCCCTTTCCCCCTCACCCGGCGTCCGCACAACCAATAAAAAAACGCAATCCACTCTCAATTCTGTTTCAAAAATTAAAGTGTTACCATTTTACGGAGGCCCCCCTCTCAAACCCCCAGCAGCTTCCTAACATCCAACGTCCCCCAGCAAGATGCATCCCTCTCCGCCGCCAGCTTTTCATAAAACCGCAGCTTAAGCCCCGCCGGCGTCAAATACGGGCACCTGTCATAAACCAGCGCACACGCCCCGGATACAACAGCAGTAGCCATAGACGTCCCGCTCTTTACAGTATACCCATAATTCAAAGAATGACAGCTGTGAATTTCCGTCCCCGGCGCCAGGATTTCCGGCTTGCAGACACAGCAGTCCGTCGGCCCTATGCCGCTGTAGCCCGGATACAGCCCGCGCCTGCGCACCAGCTGATCCCTGTCGTCACTGCTGCCTACCGTCAGTACGGTGCTGCTCGCGCCTGGGATCGTTACGCTGTTGTAAGAGGGGCCGCCGTTGCCTGCCGCCGCGACAGTAAATATGCCGCTGTCCCACATATGATCTACCCACTCCAGCATCTGGTCGCGTTCCTTTGACCTGGACTGCGGGAGCATCCCGACGGAAATATTGGCGATGCGGATCTGGTACCGTTCCCGGTTTTCAATCATCCATTTCATCGCTTCGATGACATCTTTTGTATTTCCGTTGCCTGTGCGGTCAAGCACTTTTAAAACAATCAGGGATGCTAAAGGCGCAACGCCCCGGTAGCGCCCCTTGCTCATGCGCCCGTTTCCTGCAATAATGCCGGCGATATGGGATCCGTGCCCGTTATCGTCATATGGCTGGTGTTTCCCGTTGCAGAAATCCCGAAACACCCGGATACGCTCTGCATAATCCGGGTGCATGGATATCCCTGTATCCAGGATCGCGACACCGACGCCCCGCCCGGTAAAGCCCAGACGGTGTACCTGGTCGCAGTTGATTAAGTTCCGAACCCTGTCCATAGATACGCAGTCCTGCATTTTTTATTATCATATGGCTAAGGACCCTGAAAAGTGCATGCCGGATGCATGTTCTGCCGCGCGCTAGCCTAAGTGGTTCTGCAGCACGCGCATACATTCCCCGATATCCAGAGGCTTTGCGATATGATCGTCCATGCCTGCGTCCAGGCATTTTTGAATATCGCCCGCAAAGGCGTCCGCAGTCATCGCTATAATCGGGATCCCCCGGTCCGGCCTTTCCAGCGAGCGGATGGCGCGGGCGGCTTCATAGCCGTCCATGCCCGGCATACGGATATCCATCAGTACGGCGTCGTAATATCCGGGCGCAGACGCTTCGAACATTTCCAGGCATTCCCTGCCGTCTGCGGCATGCTCCAGCTGCATGCCGGTACTGGAGAGGATCTCATTGGCCACCTCCCAGTTAATCTCCATGTCCTCCGCAAGCAGCACCTTCCTGCCCTCAAACGAGACTTCTTCCTTTTTCATATCCTCCGGCTCCGCCTGTTCTTCGCAGCCGTCCACATATTTGCGCAGCCTTTCATACAGCCGGGAGGCAAAGAGCGGTTTGGCAATAAATCCCTCGATGCCGGCTTTGGATGCTTCCTCTTCCATTTCACCCAGGTCGTCCGCGGACATTAAAAAGGCCGGTATGTGTGCGGTTACCTCTTCGCGGATCCTATGTATCGTCTGGATTCCGTTCTGCCCGGGCATTTTCCAGTCGACCAG
Source organism: uncultured Eubacterium sp. (assembly GCA_947564835.1). Lineage (GTDB taxonomy): Bacteria > Bacillota > Clostridia > Lachnospirales > Lachnospiraceae > Eubacterium_J. The sequence goes on from CANOET010000011.1 coordinate 21,910, forward strand.
CACAAAATCATAATCCCTGCCCTGCGCGTGGCGTTCTTTTACCATGGAAACCGCCTGGATGCCGCTGCGCGCCCATTCACACTGCACGCCTAACGATTCCAGGTTGGACACCGCACTGGAACACAGCTGCTCGTCATCGTCCACGACAAGGATGTTCCATGCGGGCAGCTTCATTTGCGACAGGTCTTTGCCCCCGGCCTTCATCAAATCGAGCGTAATGCAAAACGTGCTGCCCTTCCCAAGCTCGCTCTCCACCTCGATCGTGCCGCCCATCAGATCCACCAGGCTTTTGGTAATGGACATGCCAAGCCCCGTCCCTAAGATATGGCGTACCTGATCCGTCTCCTCCCTGGAAAACGTGTCCCAGATTTTCTCCAGAAACTCCGCGGACATACCGATCCCGGTATCCATCACATAAAAGTTGGTGCGTATATAAGTCTCCCCCAGCGCGGATTTTTCCTGGTCCAGATAAATGTAAATATTGCCTTCCTCCGGCGTATATTTTACCGCGTTCGACAAAATATTAATCAGCGCCTGGTTCAGCCGCACATCGTCGCAGTATACGCCTTCAGAACTGATATTTTGGATAAAAATGTCAAAATGCTGTTTTTTCGCCTTAATCTGCGGCTGGATAATATTTACAATATCGTCCATCGTATCCCGCAGGGAAACCGGGGCCATATTCAGCGTCATTTTCCGGCTCTCAATCTTGGACATATCAAGCACATCGTTGATCAGGCCAAGCAGGTGCTTACTGGAAAGGCGTACCTTCTTTAGACAATCGTTTACCCGCTCCGGGTCTTTGATATTGCGCTGTGCAATCTCTGTCATGCCGATAATGGCGTTCATCGGCGTACGGATCTCATGGCTCATGCTGGACAAAAAATTGCTCTTTGCCGCGTTCGAATAATCCGCCTCGTTGCGCGCCTTTACAAGTTCCCGCATCTGCTGCTGGGACAGGCGGTAGTACAAAATAAAGATCACACCCATAGCAACCAGGATCGTCGCGGCCGAAGCAATCATCACGATGTTGCGCGTACCGTCTAACTCCTTTATGGATTCCATCAGCATATTGTTCGGCATAGCCGCAATCAGATACCAGCTGCTGTTCAAAATCAGCGGGGAACAATACATATAGATTTCCTGCCCGTCCATCGATATGGCCGCCGCATAAACCTCCTGGTTCTGCATAGCGCCGGACAGCTCTCTGATATACATTTCCGGCGTCTTCCCATTTAAGGTGCCAAACCGTTCCCTGATACGCTCAAAATAGCTTTCCCGGTAAGCGTCTCCGCTGCGGATAACAAAATCCCCTTCCGTATCAATAATATGGTAATACAGCAGCGAATTGTTCTGATCCAAAAACAACGTATCCCGCAGGTATTCCATCGGCATACCGACAAACAGCGCCTTGCTTCTGCCGCCGTCCGCCATCGGGTAAGCCGCGTTCATACCAATCATCAAAAGCTTCTGTCCGTATTCATTTTTCGCCTCTCCGACTGCATAAGCGCCTGGCTGGATCGTTTTTGCAATGCCGCTCTTTTGCCCAAGCTCAACGGTAGTTCCATACAGGTCCTCCAGCGTTCCGTCCGATGCATACAGGCCGACATAAGAAAAATTCCGTATCCGCGCGTTTTTCACCAGGCCGTTAATCATTGCTTCGCCGTACACGGCCTGCTGCGGCGGCAGGATCTGCATGATCGCTTCTACCTGCTGCATCCGCAGATTAATAATAGCTGTAAACTTTTCCTGCACCTGCAGGCTCATCTCTGACATATAGATACTTGTCGTATTCTTGATCGCATGCTCCGTTTTTGCCCCCATATAATACGTCAGAAAACAGAATACTCCAATACATAAAAAGAAAATACTGACAACACTCCGCATAAAAAATCTTTTTGTCTTTTTATCCATATGATTTCCCATACACCGCAAAACGTGTTTGAAAAACCGCTCCCTGCAATTTCCAAACACGCCCTGCGCCTTTTGCCAAATTTTACGAACTTAACAAAACATCTGTATTTCTACACAGAAGCCATGTTACTGCCCCGCATGCCTTTCGATACATGCAACGATCTCTTCCTGCACCGGAATAATCTTTACAAGTACTTCCTTCGCTTCCTGCGGCTGGTCCGCCCGCAGCAGCTCCATAATCCTGGAATACGCTTCGAATACCGGTGTAATCGAAAGATTCCCCGACGTACCCTTGATCGCATGGGCCCTTTCCTTGACCTCCTCATAATCCGCAAGGTCAAAGTCCGGCGATACCTGCTGCCCCTTCATCGCTTTGACAAAGGTGTTCAGCAGCCGTTTATAAAGCGCTTCATTGCCCCCGATGCGCTTTAATCCGCCGTCCACATCTACGCCCAGGCTTTTTAATTCTTCAAACAAATCCATAAAAACCACCTCGTCCCTTTCTAACCGGTTTATTCAAAGTCTGGATGAAAACTGCTTTGTTTTTGTACAAACTCTTCCCGCAGGGAGAATTTTGCCACCAGGTTCTTTAATACTTCTGCCTGGCTGGAAAGCTCTTCGCTGGCTGCCGCGCTTTGTACGGCTGTCGCGGAATTGGTCTGTACAACGCTGGAAATCTGGTCGACGCCGACAGATACCTGTTCGACTGCCCCTGCCTGGCCTTCCGCCGCGTTTGCGATTTTCTCCACTGTAGAAGTTGCTTCGCGTACTTCATCCACTACCTGGAGCAGGGATTTTGCAGTTGCATTTGTAATCTGCGTGCCCTGGGATACCGCCCCGATCACGCTTTCGATCAGGTCAGAGGTATCCTTGGATGCTTCCGCGCTCTTGCTGGCAAGGTTGCGCACCTCATCCGCGACAACGGCAAAGCCTTTGCCTGCCGTGCCCGCACGGGAAGCCTCTACCGCCGCGTTCAGAGCCAGGATATTGGTCTGGAACGCGATATCTTCGATTGTTTTGATGATCTTTCCGATCTCGTTGGATGTACGCGTGATTTCTTCCATCGCCTTGGTCATATCTTTCATCTGGCGGTTGCATTCTTCCACACGGTTGCCTGCGGAATTGGACTGGTTTCTTGCAGTCGCCGCGTTTTCCGCTGTTTCCTTGACCTGCTGGGAAATGCCCGCGATCGTTGCGGCCAGCTCTTCTACGGATGCCGCCTGTTCGGTAGCGCCCTGGGAGAGCGCCTGCGCGCCGTAGGACACCTGGTTGGCGCCGGAGGATACCTGGTCCGCGCTGGAATTGATCTGCGCCAGTGTGGAGCTTAAGTCGCGGTTCTGCTTGCGGATGGAAGACAAAAGCCCCTGGAAATCTCCGACATAGCGTTCTTCCGCCTTTGTGCGCACGTCAAAATTGCCGTCCGCCATTTCCCTTAACAGCCGGGACGCGTCCGTGATAATGTCCCCCAGGATGGACGACATATCCCGGAACGCATTTGCCAGCCCGCCAAGCTCATCTTTGGAATGGTATGCAATCTGAAACACAAAATCACCTGCTACAATTCTGCCTGCGCATTCCACCAGCTCGTGGATCGGCTTTGTAATCATCCTGGTCAGATACAGGCAGAGCACAATGGTAATCAGCAATGCCGCCCCAGCCAGCCCCAGCAGCGAATACCGGATGGACTTTTGTGTGGATAAGGATTCGTTAAAGTTGCTGTCCACACCAGCTTCAACCTCGTCGCTGATCTGTTTGAGCGCATTGACGGAGCTGACAACCAGCGGCTGGTACTCTTCGATCAGGATCCGCTGCGCCTGCGCTTTGTCTGTCCTGGACAGCGAAACCACATTTTCCTGCATATCGACTGCCTTGCGGATATACTCCGCAAAATCGGAAAATGCATCTGCACTGCCGTCTAAATGCGAAGATACCCAGTTTGCGTTTTCTTCCAGCAGCTCCATCTCTTTTGTCATATCTTCCTGGTACTCTTTAAATCTTGCATCGTCGGCGTCAATCGTCATAAAAGTAAGGTCTTTTACGATAATCTGCAGCCCGCGGCGCATACTCATGACCCGCTGCATCACTTGATATTCCTGCTTGTAAAATTCGGAATAGTTATCCGAACATTCGTTCAGGCCGGATGTCGCTACATAAACCGTACCGCAGAATAATACGATAATAATCATAAATGTCAGCAGCAGCTTTGTCCCTATTTTCAGATTCTTCATATTTACCTCCTAGTATTTCCCAAAATCGTCTTCCAGGGAAATTACTGGTTCATTTCTATCGTCACTGCTGTTTGTTTCCACGCTTCGATAATCATATCCCTGACTCGTACTTTGTCTGCCTGCCCCCAGATTATAAATGGAAAGCATATCCCTCATCTTGGCTGCCTGGTTGGAAAGCTCCTCACTGGCTGCCGCACACTGCTGGCTTGTCGCGGAGTTTGTCTGCACGACCTGCGATACCTGCGAAATCGCCTGTTCAATCTGTGCAACCGCTGTAGCCTGGTAGTTGGAAGAATCCGCGATGCCGTTAATAATCCCTTCGCTTTTCTTGACTACATCTGTTATTGTCTCCAGAGCGTTTGCCGTATCTTCGGCGATCTGGGAACCCGCACTGACTTTTGTAATGGAATCTTCGATCAGCTCCGCGGTTTCTGCGGCTGCAGCCGCGCTTTTTGCCGCAAGGCTGCGGACTTCTTCTGCCACAACGGCAAAGCCTTTGCCTGCCTCGCCTGCCCTTGCCGCTTCGACTGCGGCATTTAACGCAAGGATATTGGTCTGGAATGCAATATCGTCAATCGTCTTGATAATCTTGGAAATGCTCTCGGAAGACTGGTTGATCTGCTGCATCGCGTCTGTCATTTCCTTCATCCGCATATTTCCATGCTTCACATCCTCAATCGCCTGTTCGATCAGAGTGGCTGCGGAGTTTGCCTGTTCTGCGTTTTCCTTTGTCTTTTCAGCAATCTCATCAATGGAAGCGGTAATCTGCTCGATGGCGCTTGCCTGCTGTGTGGAACCCTGCGCCAGCGCCTGGCTTGCGCTTGCTACCTGGGAGGAGCTGATCGTTACCTGGGTGCCTGAATCACTGATATTTGACAGTGCATGGAAATTATCATCGACAAGCTTCTTTAAGGAATTGCCCAGCAGGTCTTCCGGCGAAGACGGATTTACGGAAATGGTCAGGTTTCCGTTGGCCACCTCTTCTGCTACATGCGCCTGATATTTGACATTCTCGATCACTTTTTCATATTCGTCTACCAGCTGCCCCAGCTCGTCGTTGCTGAATTTTTTAATCTGAATGTCCACTTGCCCTTTTGCAATCTTTTTTGCCGCATTGGATAATTCTTCTACGGACATACGGATCTGGCGGATCAAAACTGCTGCCACCCACAAGGTAATGATAATGGATACAATCCCGAGCGAATACGTAAAAATAGACGCATTCCGGTTATATCTTTCCAATGATTCCCCGCTGTAATTAGCTGCCATCCTGGTTGTAATCTCACTGAATACAATATTCAGCGCTGTCATTACAATGCTGACAAAAAAAGCCAGCATTAATTTTGCTCTTATCGTCCAGTTTTTCATTCTCCCACTACCTCTCATTCTTCTTCACTTGACTTATTCGGCTGTTCTACAGACGTAAGGTCTACATCCCGCAGCAGCTTATCCGGGTCTAACAGCAATTTAACCGTATCCCCGATTTTGCCGATTCCATAAATATATTTGCGGTTTCCCTGGTCGGAACGTGAAATGGTCGGCGGGGGCAGAATATCGCTGTCCTTGATCTCCACCACATCCGCAATCTTTTCCACAACCAGCCCGACCATCATATCGTAATACTGAATCACAATGATGCATGTACGGTCATTGTATGCAAACGGCTCCTGGCCGAACCGCAGGCGGACGTCAATCACCGGAATAATCTTTCCCCGCAGGTTAATCAGCCCCTTGATATAATCTTCGGTTTCCGGGACGGACGTAATCGCCTGGATCTGAATGATTTCATTGACATATTGGATCTTAAGCCCAAAGTATTCATTGCCGGACTTAAAGGTCATATATTTGCTCTTATGCTCTTCCGCCTCGCTGTATCCAAGATCCAAAAGCTCATCCGGATCTGTTACCGTGCTTATTTCGCTCATAAGGTCTACCTTCCTTTCTCTTGATTTTATACGATCAGACCGCCCGGGTCCAGAATCAGGGCGATGCTGCCGTCGCCGAGCTGCGTACAGCCGGTCAGGCCCTTGACCTTTTTAATATAGGAAGGGATCGGCTTGACAACGATCTCCTGCTTGCCTACCAGCGTATCGACAAACAGCCCGATGCGCTTGTCGTCTACCTCGATAATGACCATCATGCCGTCTTCCACCGCTTCCTGGTATCCGCTCAGGCCGTACCATTCGCCGAGGCGGATAACGGAAAAGCACTCGCCGCGGATCATAATGTATTCATCCCCGTTCGGCTCATGGATCATCATATCTTCACGCACCCGCACAAACTCTTTTATCACGCCCGACTCCATCACAAAGGAGGAGCCGCCCGTCTCCATCACAATGCCGTCGATAATCGCCAGTGTCAGAGGGATCTTTAAGCTCATCGTACTGCCGTTGCCCGGATCGCTTTCGATATCCAGCATCCCACCGATCTCCTGGATATTACGGACAACGACGTCCATACCCACGCCGCGGCCGGAGTATTCCGTTACCTGTTCATTCGTAGAAAAGCCCGGCAGTGTAATAAACTGGTATACTTCCTTATCGGAATAAGAGCTGTCCGGCCTGGTATCGTCCAAAATCCCCTGCTTCCTTGCTTTGGCCAGGATTTTTTCCCGATTTAACCCGGTCCCGTTATCCTGCACCGTGATCCATACCTTGCCGGCCTCGGTCTTTGCCGATAACGTTACCTTGCCTTTTTCCGTCTTTCCGCTGGCTGCACGTTCCTCATTGGATTCGATCCCGTGGTCTACCGCGTTCCGGACCAGATGCATCAGCGGGTCGGAGATATGCTCGATAATATTTTTATCCACTTCCGTCGCGTCCCCGACCATCTCAAACTCGATATCCTTGCCAAGCTTACGGGAAACGTCAAAGACAATACGGTTCATCTTCTGGAACGTATTCGTCAGCGGGACCATGCGCATGGACATAATGACATTCTGCAGGTCGGTTGAGATCTTGGCAAGCTGCGCCGCGGCCTTGTTAAAATTATCAAGATTTAACCCCGGTACTTTTAAGTCGGAGCTTTGCAGCACGACGGATTCGGAAATGACCAGCTCCCCGATCAGCTCCATCAGCTGGTTCATCTTGCTGACGTTGACGCTGATAAAGGATGCCTTTTCCTGTTTTGGCTTATCCTTGGCCAGTTTTTTCTGCTTGCCCGGCTCTTTGGACTTGATTACGAAATCACCGGGCGCGATCTTAGCCTTATCCTTCGTATCCACAGGCAGGGAGCCTTGTGTGCGCGCCTGGATTGCCTCTACGCTGGAATCTAAGTCAATCTGCACATCACCGTCCCCGCCGCCAAAGCCATGCTGGTATTCCTCCGGGCTGCACTCGCTGACATCAACTTTTTCCACCGAATACCCCTCGGAAACGATCGAACGGATCTCTGCAGGGTCCGCCTGCGTCTGTAAGAGCATTTTAAACCCTTCCTTAAGGATTACCTCCGAGCTGGATTCGTCTGAAATAATGTTTTCCGGCGTATACAAAAGGTCTTCCGCGATTTCTTTTAACGCATAGACCGTCTTATATGCATGGATATTGGCCATTTCCGTATCCGAGTAAAATGAGATAAAGATTTTATAAAAATGGCTGTCACTTGTCGCAACCGGAGCAATATAAAACTGCTTTGGCTCTTCACTCTTATTCTCCGGCTGCTTTACTTCCCCTCCATCTTCACCCTTAATCTTATTCAGGAATTTATCCAGCTCTTTGATAATATCGCTGGAATCCCCGTCTACCGGGTCTCCGTTGCGGATTTTTTCCATTTCGTTCGAGATAAAATCCTCAACATGCAGCACATGCTCCACCAGCTCCAGATGCGGGACATTGTCCGGATGGGATTCCCTCAGATAAAAGAAGATATCCTCCAGCTTATGCGACACAGCCGTAATATTATCGAACATCATAATGCCTGACGAGCCTTTGATCGTATGCATGGTCCGGAATATTTCGTTGATGCTGTCTTCGTCAAAGCAGTCTGCATCCTTTTGTTCCAGAACGGTATCCTGAAGCTGTTCCAGAAGCTGCCCGTTCTCAAACAGATACATATCCAGCATGTCTTCCGTATTAAATCCTTCAGCCATATTCTTCTCCTTTTTGTTATATTTTCCTATCCCTGTCAGATCAGGTTCAGCTTTTTGAGCGCCTGCTCAAACCGGTCCTGGTTGATCGGCTTTCCGGAATAGATCGTGCAGCCGAGCTCAAATGCCATTTTGACATTTCTTTCTTCATTTAAGGCGGTCGTCATAATGACCTTGACTGCCTTGTCCTCTGGTATGTTCTTTTCTTTTTCCAGCTTGCGGATCGCCACCAGCGCCTGGTAGCCGTCCATGACCGGCATCATAATATCCAGGCAGATAAGGTCATACGGCTCCTCATCCTCAAGCGCCATCATAAACGCGTCTACAGCTTCCATCCCGTCGACAGTAACATCGCACTCTCCGTATTTTGAGAGAAAGTTCACCATGAATTTGCGGGTTACAAAATCATCTTCTGCCAGTAAAATTTTCATCATCTATTCTCCTTTACATTTTATTAAGTATCATATAAGTACGTGCGGCGATATCCGGCAGCTTTACCTGCTGCTGCACCGCTCCGATATCATATGCGACTTTCGGCATCCCGTACACAATGCATGTGGATTCGTCCTGGCCGATCGTGTGCGCGCCTGCCTTGCGCATCGCAAGCAGCCCTTTGGCGCCGTCCCCGCCCATTCCGGTCAGGATAATGCCGACAGCGTCTTTTTTCGCCGCCTTCGCCACCGACTCAAACAGCACATCCACGGACGGGCAGTGCCCGTTGACCCGCGGGCCGCTGCGGCATTCCACCTGATAGACGCCGTTGACCTTTACGACGCGCATATGCTGGTCCCCTCCGGGCGCAATCAGCACATGCCCCGGCCGTACCTGGTCGCCGGTCTGCGCTTCCTTGACACGTACCCGGCACTGGTCGTTCAGCCTTTTGGCATACATGCCCGTAAACCCCGGCGGCATATGCTGTACGATCACAACGCCCGGAATATCGGTCCCGAACCCTTTGACCACCTCAAAGATCGCTTCCGTCCCTCCGGTCGACGCCCCGATGGCCACTAAAAGGTTGCTGTTTGCAGGCACAGCCCCGCCCGGATACTGCGGCGTATACACTTTCTTTTTGATATTTCCGATCTTTGCCGTAGACGCGATCTTGATCTTGACAAGCAGCTCGTTACGGATAAAATCTTCCAGCTGCGCCCGGTTCGTAATCGCAGGCTTTCCGACAAAGTCCACCGCCCCCGCGTTCATCGCGTCAAATACTTTATCGCTCAAAGCGCTAATCACTACGACCGGAAGCGGGTACTGCGGCATCAGCTTCCGCAAAAACTCAATCCCGCTCATACGCGGAAGCTCCACATCCAGCGTCATAACATCCGGCTTGTGCCGGATAATCGCATCCCGCGCCTCGTACGGGTCCCTGGCAGCCGCTACAACGGTAATCGCAGGGTCCCTGCTTAAGTTCTGGATCAAAAGCTCCCGGAATACAAGCGAATCATCCACAACTAACACCTTAATCGACCGCATATGCTTATCTTCCTTCCTTTTTTCTGAATATAGACGGCTGGACAATCTCAAACGGCGTCGCGCTGCGGTCCACCGTCTCTGTCGTGCCTATGAGCAAATACCCTCCTGGCTCCAGGAAATCATACACCTTCTGCACCAGCTCCCTTTTGGTCGCGTCGTCAAAATAGATCATGACGTTCCGTAAAAATACCGTATGCATTTTCCTCTTGAACGGAAACGGGGACATCAGGTTAAACTGACGGAATAACACGCCGCTTTTCAATTCGTCCGTCGCCATATATTTCCCGTCCTTCGTCTGCCTGAAAAACTGCCGTTTCCATTGCTGCGGCACATTTTGCAGCTGCTGCGCCGTATATACGCCCGCGACCGCCTGCTTTAAGATCCCGGTCGACACATCCGTCGCCAGCACCCGCAGATCCCACTGCCTGCGCTCCATGCCGAAAAAGTCGGCCAGCACCATGGCGATCATATAGGGTTCTTCCCCGGAGGAGGCGGCCCCGCACCAGACGCGTACATCTTTTGTATGTATTTCCTTCTGCCTGATCCATGGCAGGATTTCTTTGCGGAAAAAATCAAACTGCTCAAATTCCCTCATAAAATACGTATGGTTTGTCGTTAGCAGATTGACCAGCATTTTTTCCTGCCTGCCGGAACGATCCTGTTCCACAGCGTTCATAAACTCGTTGAAAGACGCAAAGCCGCCGGAACGGATATAGTTTTCCAGCCGGCCGTTGACAATCACCTTTTTCTGGCTCAGATCAATCCCGTAATGCCTCTTCATGTAAGTGGAGATCCTGGTAAACTCCTCATCTGTTATCAACCTTATCACCCCGTTTGCTTCTTGCCGGTCCTTGCCGCCGCCCTTCAGCAGAACTGCCGCGAAATCCTGCAGCAGATCTGGTAAATATCCGGGTTAAATTTTGTACCCGCATCCTTTTTCATGATCTGCAGCGCTTCCTCCCGGCTGTATTTTTTTTCACCTGTCAGAATACAATAAGTCTCCATAACCGAAACGATCTGCGCCGCCACCGGAATCTGCTCCCCACGCAGCCCCTTCGGATATCCGGAGCCGTCCCAGTTCTCGTGGTGGTAATGGGAGATATCGATGGAAATACGCAAAAAATCATTATAATCCCTGTTCACATACAAATCGGACAAAAGCTGGGCACCGAGATCCGTATGGCTGTGCAGGATTTCCGTTTCTTCCTGCGTAAAATCCCCCTCCCGGCGCAGCAGCTCCTTCGGAACCCCGATATTGCCGATATCGCAGAGGCAGGCGGACACTTCAATCGTATCGATATAAGCATCTGAAATCTGGTCTTCAAACTTCGGCGACAGCTGCATCCCTTGTGCCAGGATCCGGCAGTTGCGGCGCAGCCGCTGCATATGCCCCTGTTCGAACCCGGAATTTTGCGCCGCGATATTCGCAAGCGCGTACAGGATATTTTTTTTCTCCTCCTCCATCTGCCTAAGCTGTGCATCTACGGAAATCTGGAGCTTGCGGTTCGTCTCCATCAGCTCGTGCTTGACCGCGTACAGATGCAGATGCACGGCAACGCGCGCCTGCACGACCTCTGTAATAAACGGCTTGGTAATATAATCCTCGCCGCCCAGCTTCAGCCCTTTGACAATATCCTCCGCCTTATCAAAGGCGGAAATAAAGATCACCGGGATCTCTTTTGTCAATTTATTGGATTTTAAGCTTTTGCACAGCTCGAACCCGTCCATGCCCGGCATGGATATATCGCTTAAGATCAGCTTCGGCAGGCATTCCAGCGCCAGGTCAAGCGCCTGCTGCCCGCTTTCGGCAAGCAGCGGTTCGCAGCCCATATTGCGGATAATCTCTTCCAGCACCATCCGGTTAATCTCTACATCATCCACAATCAATATCTTTGCCTGCGCAGTGTCCTCTTTATTATAAATCATCCTTCCACCTGCTTTCTGTTACTGAGGCTGCATACCGGCCTCTTCCAGCGCAGCTTCCAGTTCCTGGTATTGTGCCGCAGCCTTTTCGTAATTGGCTTTCTGCACTGCCATTTTCAGCCTTAAAATCCCGCGGCCGACCTCACGCGGCGCGCCTTCGGCCAGCTGGCGGATCGTCTCCATAAACATTTCCGCCTTTTCCCAATTGTCCATCTCCACGCAAAGGATCAGCTTTGACAGGTTCCGTTTTAAGCTGTCCAGGTTTTCCGGCGTCCCAAACTCCCTGACCCGGTCCAGCTCCCCGTCGTCTTCGGCAGACGGTCCCTGCGTAAAAGGCGTATAGGCGCTGCCGCCCGCCCCTTCCTCCGCCTGCTCGGGCACGGCGTCTTCTTTGCTGACGCCCAGCCAGATCGAAAAAGAAAACGTGCTTCCCCTGCCTTTTTCCCCTTCGACCTCGATCCTGCCGCCCATCAGCTCTGCCAGCTGCTTGCAGATATTCAGCCCCAGGCCCGTGCCGCCGTATTTTCTGGAAATCGACGCATCCGCCTGGGAAAAGCTCTGGAACAGTTTTTCCTTATCCGCGTTGTCAATGCCGATCCCGGTATCCTTGACAATGAAAAACAGCTCTATTTTATCATTCACCTGTGCGGTCCGCACGACCTCCACCGTAATCTTTCCGACGGATGTGAATTTCAGCGCATTAGACAGCAGATTGTTTAAGATCTGCCCGACGCGCAGCTCATCCCCGATCATATATTCCGGCACCTGCGGGGATACCGTCATAAAAAACCCAAGCCCTTTTTCCGTAATCTTATTCATATGCTGCGACCGGATATAGTCCAGCATATTCCGAAAATGGAAGCGCCTTGGCTCCAAGGTAAACTTCCCGGCCTCCAGCTTGGAAAAATCCAGGATATTATTAATAATCTTATTCATATCGCCGCAGCAGCGTTCAATCAGGCGCAGCGACTTTAACGTCCTTTCATCCGTCACAAAATCGAACATTTCCCGGACATTGCTAAGGATCCCGTTTACCGGCGTCCGCAGCTCATGCGTGACATTCGCGACAAATTCGGACTTGACTTTCATGGCCTGCTGCGCTTCCTGGCGCACTTGCCCGATCTCCCTGCCCAAAAACTCTTTTTCCAGAATATCATTGGCCATGCAAATATAGACCCCGGTATCATCCTCACGGTTCATAATCCGCGCCTCCACCGGAAAACAGGTCAGGTTTTTGCGGTATGCCACCAGGTTCTGCGGCTCGTCGCCGAACACATACCCGGTTGCAAAACCGCCGTCCGATACCTGGAAGGTATTCGGGAATACCTCACTGATATGCCTGCCTTTCAGGCCGTCTTCAAACTCCAGCTTTTTCTTGGCGGCGTCATTCGTATACAGGATCTTCCCCGAAGCGTCAAAGATCAGGACCATCTCCAGCGCTTTTTCCATCGGGAACAGCCTTGTACGCTCCAGCTCCCTTTCCATCGGAAACAGGCAGGCGCTTCCTGGTGTTTCTTCCACTTGTTCCATTTGTTAACTGCCTCCTTAAGATACACGAAACAATGGCAGCAAAATATGCTTTCTTTGCTGCCTACATTCGTAGAATTTTATACAAATTTTAACATTTTCACTACTTCGCATTGAAAAACATCTTCTTTTGCGACGGCAAGGCATTTCAGCACATCCGGGGAGAACTGGCCGCACTCCCCGTTTACGATCATATCATAAGCTTTTTCCCTGGAAACCGGCTGCTTATAGATCCGCGGGCTGGTCAGCCCGTCAAAAACATCCGCGACCGATACGACCTGCACGCCGATCGAAAGCTCCTTTCCCTTTAAATGATCCGGATACCCGCTCCCGTCCCACCGTTCATGGTGATGACGGCAGATATCATAACTGTCCCGGTAGAACCCGCTGTTTTTATCACGAAAGGACCGCTCCAGAATCTCGCAGCCTATCGTTGTATGCGTCTTCATAATCTCAAATTCTTCCTCTGTCAGTCGCCCCGGCTTTAATAAAATCGTATCCGGAATGCCGATCTTGCCGATATCATGCAGGACGCACGCCTGCACAATCCCGTCGATCCGGCCTTTGTCCAGGCCGTATTTGGGAAAATATTCCTGCATATATTCCAGCATGATCTTTGTAAAATATTTAATCCGCTGCGTATGCTCTCCGATCTCCACGCTGCGGAACTCGACGAGGGAACTGAGCGTATCCAGCATAGCTTCGTTATTCTGGCGGATCTCCTGCTCCTTTTCCCGGATCTCGATCTCCTGCTGCTTCAGCCGCAGCTCCATCTCCAGCTTATGCTGGTACAAGTCAATAATGTTCTGGCTCCTCTTTTTTACAATATGAGGATAAAATGGTTTATGTATCACGTCCGCCGCGCCGTAGGAATAGGCCCTGTCCTCGCTGTCGATGACCGTCTCCCCCGTAATCAGAATCACCGGGATCTGGTCCGCCAGCACGTGCTCCTGCATATAGTCCAGCACGTCGAAGCCGGACATCACCGGCATGGAGATATCCAGCAGGATCAGTACCAGGTTGCGGCTGTGGGCGATTTCGCGGATGGCTTCTTCCCCGTTTTCCGCCTCCAGCGTATCGTATTCTTCAAACATTGACTTGAGTATTTCCCGATTGACCGCTTCGTCGTCTGCGATCAGGATCTGTTGCTCTTCCATTCTGTCTGCCTCACAATTTCTCCGAAATAATCGTATGGTCTCTTTTTAACAATGTTAACCTTTTTCCTCGGGATTGTCAACGTGTAACAGAAAATTTCCAGGCAAATTCCAATTTACCTGGGGCAGAGTCTGGTTATGGCAGGCTTTACAATGTGTGGAATCCAGTTTTATGTGTAGATGGAGAAAAACAGCTGGAAGGCAGGTTTCCTCATTGGCTGGTTCTCGCTGGGTTTACGAAAATGGTAGCGGTTATGATTGTTAAGCGGTAGTCTGGGTAATGCCTTATTGCTATGATTTCTTTGATCAAGTATCGCGATGGTGGTTATGCATTGTTCCTATGATTTTCCAAACCAGGCACCACGATGATATATAAGTGTTCCTATGATTTTTAAGACCAGGCACCATGATGGTATTAGATATTCCTATGATTTTCCAGGCCAGACATCACGATGGTATATAAGATATCATCTGGTCTTAGTAAGTATTACACATAGTATCCTTTACGTAATATTATGAAAAATCCAAAAGTTTTTATCGACTGTCAACCGCTCGCCCTGTCATAAATGTTCAAGAGTCTGCACATAAAACCTGTGAAAACCAGCCGGCGAAAAAAACGGCCTGGCGGCTCCCAGCCCACATCTATAGCCTGTGAAAACCAGCCGGGTGAGGGGGAAATGGCCTGGCTTCCAGCGACGTTGGAGGAATGTTTAGAAGCCCTTGGCATTCTGCTC
>CANOET010000012.1 GCA_947564835.1 uncultured Eubacterium sp.
ACCCCCGACCCACGGCTTAGAAGGCCGTTGCTCTATCCAGCTGAGCTATGGACACTAACAACAAGAAGCTGCCATTTGACATGACAAAGCGGGTGATGGGAATCGAACCCACGTATCCAGCTTGGAAGGCTGGTGTTCTACCATTGAACTACACCCGCATAATTTGATAACAATCGGGGTGACAGGATTCGAACCTGCGGCTTCCTGGTCCCAAACCAGGCGCTCTAGCCAAGCTGAGCCACACCCCGCTGTTAACTTTTCTGTTTTCCCGAACGCAAGATAAAGTATACCGCAGTCTTTCTGAAATGTCAACACTTTTTTTATAAATATTTTAAAATAATTTCAACTCTGCCCTGTCCGTCTGTTTCCATCACGATATAAGAAGGTCTGTGATTTTCCTGGCGCGGATAAGACAGGCTTCCGGGATTTAAAATGGTCAGTCCCTGTTCCTGGCGGATGAGCGGGCGGTGTGTATGCCCGAACATGGCTAATTCTGCATCTCTGCCTTTTGCTTCCTTTACCAGATGCTCTGTGCCCGCAGCGACGTAATAATAATGTCCATGTGTAATCAAGGCCCGTTTTCCGGCCACCTCAATCACCTGCTCCTGCGGCAGCTGCGAAAAATAGTCATTGTTTCCGCGGACAGCTGCTACTGGACATCCGGCGGCGTCTATCAGATAATCCTCATCGCCTTCAAGATCACCCAGATGAATCACTTGTCCGTAGGGACGCTCCAGTTCCAGCACCCGGTCCAGGTTTTTGTGGTTTCCATGTGTATCACTGATAATCAGCACTTTCATAGCATCTGTCTCCCCTGCTTTCGTTTGTAATACGAGCGGCTTTCCGTCCATCTGCTGACTGCATGCGCCCGTCAGGAGCCGGATCAGTTTCAGCCATTTATCTTTCCAGTACACCCCGCTTCACCAATTCCTCTCTCATCGCGCGCAGCGCATTTCCCCTGTGGCTGCACGCATTTTTCTGCTCCCTGGCCAGCTCCGCCGTAGAACAGCCATAGGTATCTACATAAAAAATCGGATCGTAGCCAAATCCATTCGTGCCAGCTGTTTTCCAGCCTATATACCCCTCGATCGTACCCCGTGTCGTAACAACCCCTTCTCCCGGAACCGCTGCCGCAATCGCGCAGACAAACCTTGCGCTTCTGTGTTCTTTTTCCACTCCGGCCAGACGGTAAAGAAGCGCCTGGTTTTTTACCTGATAGGATGTATCCTCCCCCAGATAACGCGCGGAGTATACTCCCGGTTCCCGGTTCAGGTAATCGATCTCCAGCCCGGAATCATCCGCCAGTACCACCGCATCCGGCGCCAGCTTTGCAATCGCGGATGCCTTGATATATGCATTTTCCTCAAATGTTTTCCCGGTCTCTTCTACGTCAGCCGCTATCCCGGCTTCTTTCGCAGACTGGATTTTCAGCCCGCTGTCGGCCAGGATTTCCCGGATCTCTTTCATTTTATCCGGATTCCCGGTCGCAAAAATAATTCTTTCAGCCATCTTTCTCCCTTTCCTATTCCTCGAAAATCTACGCTCCAATCTCATCCAGCCTGTCCAGAGATTTCATCAATGCCTGGTAAATCCCCTGTGCCGCTTTCTCCTGATATGCCGGATCGGTCAGCCGGGCCAGCTCCTGCGGATTGTTCATAAATCCAACCTCTATCAATGCGGCCGGCGCGACAGAATTTCTTATAATATAGATTTGATTTCCGTCTATCAGCCTTCTTTTTTTCGCACCTGTTGTACCTACGACTTCATCCAGGCAAATCTGTGCAAAATCTTTCGTATCAAACGCCGTATCCGGCGCAAGCTCGTCGTACATCACCTCAACCCCTTCCACGCCGGTATGCCCTTTCAGGGAATTGATATGTACGCTTACAAACAGATCCGCTTCTAGCTGGTTCGCCAGATTGACGCGGTCTGAAAGCGATGGATTCGTGTCATCCAGCCTTGTATAATAGACGCCTATTTTCTGGTTGTCTGCCTGGTCAAATATCTCTTTCACCTGCTGTACAATGGCAAGTGTAATATTTTTTTCATACTGGCTGCCGGATACTGCTCCCGGCGCGCCTCCTCCGTGTCCGGCGTCCACTACGATAATTCTGTCGTGGGTCTCTCTCGGCAAAAAGAAATCCAGATATAAATAATCGTTGTCAAAACTGTATGTGGCGTCCATCACCTGATCCAAGGTGAGCGCTACGACACCGCTTCCCCCTGTGCTGGAATAGTTCAGGCTTTCCATATCGTCGCTTTCGCCAAGCACCATATAATCGTAAATATAGTTTTCATCCGCACCCGGTATCTGGATATCGATCCGCCGCATGATCGGATTCTGCAGCACTTCCACATTGGCCGCATCCGCACCTTTGGGCAGTTCGAGCTGTACCTGGTGCGTAATCTCGATCACTTCTTCTTTTTGTTTTTTCTCCTTTTTTTTGCCGCTGTCCGCGTTTTCTTCCATACCGGCGGCTTCTTCCTGTTCCTGCGAAGCTTCTTCTTCCACCTTTGCTTTCATGGCCTGCGCCTGCACCTGTTTGGTATTATAATCCATGATTTCCAGACCGGACATTTGCTTTAAAATCTCATACCGTTCTTCCCTTGCCAGCTGGTCCTGGCGGATGCCTGCACGGAATGCCGCAAGCTGTTCTTCCATTACCGGCAAAAACCAGACCGCCGCACATACAAAAATAGAAAATGCGCAGGTAAAAACCGCGGTAAATCGTGCCAGCCTTTTTTCCATTACATCTCCATCCTCCTTTGTAAATAGACGAATACAGCTATTTTGCCAGACGGGTGTATGCTTTGATGCACAGGTTGCATTCTGTCGCTTCCTCTGCGCTTACCCATTTTCTGCCCTTTGTACTGATATATCCTTCCCCGTCTGTCAGGTCTGCTTCCTGCGTCAATGCATCCGCTGCATATTCGATCGCCATCGGCCGGACCGCATTTGGCGTGGACAGCCAGACGACGACGGCAAATTTCTGTCCGGCCGCAATCCTGACAGACTGCGGAAACCGCACGGTATGGTATCCCGCATTCGCAAACCGGCCGGAAGCTACGGGCATCCGCTGATCCAGCGACTTTGTATCTGTAAATTCCGGCACGACAAACACTTCATAGTCGGTGTCTTTTCCCGTCGTATAAAATCCTGCGGCAGCCAGGTCTTCCTCGGACCGCGCCGTAAACACATTTGCCCCGTACATGCTTTCCTTATCATAGCCCAGCTGCCCGACCCACCCGCACAGATCCGACTGGTAAATGCTGTCATAGTTCGTGCTTTCTTCGATTTCGGTAAATACCAGGTTATGCATGCCAATGTTCGTATCATAATATGACACATAAAACACACCGTCATCTCCAAAATCCGTCCCCCAGCTGTTCTGGCAAATAAACGCGCCGTCGCCCGCGGCCGTCACCGGAAACGATTCTGCCGGAAAATGATCGTCCCAGCCGATAATAACCACATCATGGTTCGGCCTTTCTTCTCCGATATAACAATATGCATATTTTTCGCGGTTATAATAGGAAGATTCCCCTTCCCCGCCCTGCATCGTCGTATAAATACAGCTCTCTACGCCGCCATACTGGAACACCGCTTTTTTAATGCCGTCCAGATCTTTCGCGTCAATAATCTGCATTTCCTGTACATGCCTGACCTCTTCCAGCGCAGCGTCGCTGACCCCGTCTCCATACGGATCGTCCGCTTCATAGACCGGCCCCTGCCAGGCCGCCAAATAAGCCATGGCCATCGTATACTGGCCGCCGTCTTTGGAAGGGCTTGTAAAACTATTGTTTTGGTTCATATGATCTACGGAAAGCTGCACCTCGTCTTCCGGCAGCATCGCCGATTCCAACGCCGTCAGAGACGCAAATGCCCAGCAGGTTCCATACGGCCCCTGGTCTTTGACCTTCGGAGCACGCCCCCGTTCCCGCAGATCATAGCGGTACGGAAGCTGCGTCCCATTCTCCGCAGACTGAGCCGTCAGTATCTGATTCCCGCTGTCCCATTCATACGAATAGCCCAGCTTCTGCGCGAGAACCGCAAACGGCACATACAGCCTGCCCTGATTCCGGATCAGCGCCTGCTCTGATTTGCGCGGTTCCCCTTTCCTGGTATCCGGATCCTCATCATACACGAACTCCAGCAATTGGTCTTTTGTCTCAACCATCAGCCGGCGTCCTTCATATAAATGTACACTGCAGTCAAACACATCCCGCACAAGATCTGCAGGAATCATAATTTCCCGGTTCTGATCCATATAAATGCCATGCTCCAGATTTGTATATGCACGGCCGTTAATGTTTACAACTATATGCTCCTGGTTTACATCTTCGGCAATCACTGTATTCCAGTCTTCCTTACGCAGATCCGCCCCTGAAAATTCCACCGTCTGCGCCAGGCCCTGTCCGGTAAATCGAAACTTAACAAACACTGCCAGGCAAAGAATCCCGGCAAGAAAACCATATTTTTTTAATTCGCGCATCCCTCTTTCTTCCTCTTCGGCGGTTTCGGACCAAGAAACTGGTAAAATTCCGTTTTCAGCATACCGTTATAAATCTTGCGTTTCTTATCCGCCTTGCGCCCAATAAAACGCTCAGCGTCTTCATACCCGGTAATGATATAGAGCGACCAGGCATCCAGCTGCCGGTACGCTTCCCCAATCTGCCGGTACAGCTGCGGCAGGTCCCGCTTGTCCTCCATCCGTTCCCCATAGGGAGGATTCGTAATTACAAAACCGTATTTTTTCGGATGACGCAGTTCACTGACGCTGCGCTGCTGAAAATGAATCAGATGGTCCACCCCGGCGCGCTTAGCATTTTCCCGCGCCACACGCAGCACAGCCGCGTCTATATCATAGCCCTGGATATCCACCTGTACATCTTTGCACACCAAATCCTGCGCTTCCTCCACCGCCTCATACCATGTCTTTTTCGCAATCAGATGATCCCATTCCTGCGCCGTAAAATCCCGTTCCAGGCCAGGTGCAATATGAGCCGCCATCATAGCCGCTTCGATCGGAAACGTCCCGCTGCCGCAGAACGGATCGACCAGAATCCGGTCCGCATGCCATGGCGTCAGACGAATCAGCGAAGCCGCCAGCGTCTCAGAAATCGGCGCAAGCCCGCTCATCGTGCGGTATCCCCGTTTATGCAGCGATACCCCCGTCGTATCGATCGTCACAGTCACTTCATCCTTCATCAAAAAGACACGGACCGGATACTCCGCCCCCGTCTCCGCAAACCACTCCACATCATAGTATTCCTTCATTTTTTCCACAATTGCTTTTTTTACAATACGCTGGATATCCGAAGGGCTGAACAGCCTGCTTTTAATCGAAGACGCCTTGGTCACCCAGAATCTGGCATCCTTCGGCAGATAGAGCTCCCAAGGCAGCGCGCGGATCCCCTCAAATAATTCATCATATGTAACCGCCCGGAAGCTGCCGGCTTTTAACAGCACACGTTCCGCCGTGCGCAAAAACAGATTGGCACGGCAGATCGCCTGCGCATCTCCTTCAAAAGTAACTTTACCGTCCTCCACTTTCGTGATCTCATATCCCAGATCATAGATTTCTTTTTTCAGCACCGCTTCCAATCCAAAATGGCACGGCGCCGTTAATTCAAATGTCTGCATAATTTCTCCATTGTTTTCGCATACAAAAATACGTTAGATTTCATCTTTCCTTTTCATGTATTATCTTATCTTGTCTGATTTACGCTGTCAATCATATTTTCAAAAAGTATGAACCGAAAGAAAGCACTCCACACCCCCGATCAGGGCCGCAACCCGGTACCCCTTCCTGCTCAGCCGTTTCGCCGCCATCAGGCTCAGATTGCCGTGTTCACAGTAAAAAATAATGAGCCCTCTTCCCGGCAGTCTGTTTTCCCATTCCGCCAGATTCTCATAAGGAAAATTATGCGCTCCCGGCAGATGATATTCCCGGTATTGTTCCGGCTGCCTTAGGTCCACAACAAACGTATCCCGCCGGTTAAAATAGGACGGCGCATCCTTACATTTTATCAGTTCAAAATCCATAGCCCCTCCTGTCCTGGCAGTCTCCCGCCACAGTATCCGCGCAGCCATGCCGGCTGCGGGATGATTACATACAAAAAGCCCTGTGCAAAAGGAACCTCCGTTTCTTTTGTGCAGAGCTTTTTGTTATTACATATTATTCAGCCAGGGAGCGATTGCCATTCTTATTTTGTGTGGCAGTCTGTGAATTTGCTGTCAGCTTTGTTAGAAGCCTGGTTTTTAGCATTTGAAGCATTGCTTGCGTTGCTTGCCCGGTTGGAGCTGTTGCTTGCGTTGGACGCATTGCTTGCGTTGGACGCATTGCTTGCGTTGCTTGCATTGCTTGCGTTGGATGCGTTACTTGCATTGGATGCATTGTTTGCGTTTGCTGCATTAGATGTCTTGTTCTTTGCCATTGTTCATAGCCTCCTAATTTGAATAATCTATCTTGTTGCTGCAATGTTTTGTTCAAACATTGTATTGATAGTATGAACCGGAAAGCTGTTATTATACCGGAAATTTTTGCCAGGTTGGGTTTTCGGAACTTGGAAACGATTTTTTGCGCAAAATGGCAAATTTTTGATGCCGGCGTCCGCCTTTTCCGCCTGAAATTCCAAAAATGGATTGTAAAAAAAGCCAATTTATGTTAGTATACCTGTATTGCATACCAGTGTACCATCTGGAAATCTGTGCAACAGGAGCGGTATTTGGATGGAATATGGAAATAGAAATCAATACGGACAGGACAGCCGGATGCCAACGGACCAGCGTTCCGTACCGATGACTACGGCAGCGGTTGTATTGAGCATTATCGCAATTTCTACGATCTGCTGTACGTATCTCTCATTGATTTGCGGCGTATTGGGAATTACCTTCGCGCTGTTGTCTAAGGGCGGAGAACAGACAATGTCACCGAATGCGCGTTCGGCATTGTCTGTCAGTATAACAGCAATTGTGCTGACGGTTCTGCTGCTGGCAGGTTCTTTTGTAACGCTGATCTTACAGTATGGCAGCTTGGAAGCGTTCTGGAATGTATATATGGAAATGGTGGAGGCGTACAGCGCCGGGATGCCGTAAAAGATATGCGTTTTGGAAGCTGCCTTCATCTTGGATGGACCAGAAATGAAACAAAATTGACGTTGTGTTGTGGTTTTTGGGGGTGGGCCTTAAAGATCTTGGTTAGCCAAATCCCCGGCCCACAGCCCGCAGTGTCATCCGGTTAGCCAAATCCCCTTGGCTAACCAAAATCTTTCAGCCCCCTTCCCTCCAAAAAACTGCAGCACAATGTCAATTCTGCCGCCTATAATAAAATTCTGCCATTGTTCACAAGAAGTCATTTTTCCATATCTAAAAAGACCAGCCATAAAAATAATGCATTGCATTTTTCACAATAAAATTCCCGATAATAAGCCCGACAGCAATCCATACCAGGCTGTTATGATACTGCATTCCGATCCGATATTTTCCGTGGCTGGCACGCTGTATTGTCTGTGTCACCATAAAGCAGAAATAAACAGCGGCAGCATAAGGAACAAACGGATGAAAGAAAAAAGCCTTTGCAAACTGTCCGTGCAGGAGCGCGCGTACAGCTCTTGTCCCGCCGCAGCCCGGGCAGTAATAGCCGCTGATCAGATGAAACAGGCAGGGCGGCAGGCGAAAGAGTGATTTCAGCGCCGGGAACATGACTGCGGCGGTCTGGATACATGCGACAGCAGCTGCCGACAGAAGTCCGGTGAGAAAAAGTTCATCTTCTATGGTACGGTTCATCTTGACTGTATGTCTTGAAATATTTTTCATTTTTTTGCCCAATTTCTGTGATATTATGTTATAATCGGTTCATAGGATACCATGGAAAATCATGCGTTACGGTTTGCGGCCCTGCGAAAACAGCTATGCCGGAAACCATAACAAGTATAACACAAAATAAATCTTTTTGGAGGTGTTTTTTATGATGATAGGTGGAATTTCCGGTTCCTGCAATCCGTATCTGTTTTCTGCCGGATCCGGCAGCTTCCGCGGGCAGGCACAATCCGGCGCTTCTGCTTTTGGATCAGCGGTACCGGGTGCATCTGGGGCAGGGGCTGATGGCAGAGTCAAAGGCATCGGCCAGGCTGGCGGAACAGACAAGGATCAAAAAGTAAAGGGTGGTTATAAATCTTCACCAGCAGAGTGCCAGACATGTAAAGAACGCAAATATCAGGATGGTTCGAATGAATCCGATGTGTCCTTTAAAGCGCCTGGCCATATTTCGCCTGAAGCGTCTGCGTCTACGGTTATGGCGCATGAGCAGCAGCATGTGGCGAATGCTTACCAAAAGGCGGCGCAAAAAGGCGGACAGGTCGTTTCCTGCAGTGTATCCCTGCATACAGCGGTATGCCCGGAGTGCGGAACATCATATGTATCCGGCGGGACGACCAATACATCCATTTCCTATCCGAATGAATCCAATCCATACCAGCAGAACAAAAAGGCCCAGGATGCCATCCGGTTAAAAGGAGCGAATATTGATTATGCAGCATAATCCTGCGGAAAAACGCCCCCGGAAGGAGCTGAAACGGCTGGCACGCGCATGTCTGCTTGGCAGGTATCCGGTTCCGATAACGGCCATGCTGGCAGCTTCGTTTTTGCCGGCTGTTTTACTGGCGCCGTTTTCGGCCGGACTGACCGCACAATGGAATGCGGCAACGGTGATCTATTTAGCAGCGGCAGGGATTATCGGATTATTAGGGCAGCTGCCGGCAGTAAATGTCACGCGTATCCACGTATTGCTGGCAAGAAAGCAGCAGGTCTCTTACCGGGATCTGCTGTGGGTATTCCGTAACCGTCCGGACCGGTATATCCTGGCTGCTTTACTGATGGGGATCCTGCTGCTTGTTCCGCTTGTGCCTGTGGGCGCAGCGGCTTATCTGCTGTTACCAAAAGATTCGGCCGGCGGATATCTGATTTTGACAGCAGTCATTCTGGCGGCAATGGCGGCGGAATTGTATCTGACCTTTATCTTCGGGCTGATTTACCCGATTTATCTGGATCATCCGCAG
The DNA here is from genome assembly GCA_947564835.1 of uncultured Eubacterium sp. Taxonomy (GTDB): domain Bacteria; phylum Bacillota; class Clostridia; order Lachnospirales; family Lachnospiraceae; genus Eubacterium_J. The sequence continues at coordinate 9,061 of CANOET010000012.1, forward strand.
ATGCCTGTGCTGGAGGGATTTCGGACTTCCCGGATGCTGATGAAGGGAAATGTAAAGAGGCTGTTTGTTTTGCAGCTGAGCCTGATTGGGTGGCAGGCGCTGGGGCTGTGTTCGATGGGAATCGGACTTTTGTGGATTCAGCCGTATATGACACAGACGGTTGTAAATTTCTACCTGGATTTGACGGATGGATTCGGACAACTGGAGCCAGGTGAGGAACTTAGAAACAATTTTTCGCAAAATGGAGGAATTTAATTTCAGGGCACAGAACTAGCTTTGTGTTGCTTTTTTATTGGCTATGCGGACGCCGGGTGAGGGGGAAATGGCCTGGCTGGTTTTCACTTGCTTTACATGAAACTGAAATTCAGGTATTGCAAAGCCTGCCATAACCAGACTCTGCGGGCTGTGGGCCGGGGATGCGCCGGGAGACACACCTTGGAAGGACGTTAAAGGGGCGCTTTTAGCGGAGGTGAAATCCAGCGCTTACGGAGACTTAGGCAGGAGGCCCACAGCCCGCAGAGTCGTCCGGTCAGCCACATCCCCTTGGCTAACCAAGATTTTTCGGGAAACAAAAAATACAACATCATTTCAAAAGTGTTTCTTTTCTGGTTCATCCAGGTTAATCTACGACAAATATATAGAAAGGCGCATGGAAACATGCAATATACACAATGGACATTATAAAAACACTCGCACAGGAACTCCAAATCAAACCCTCCCAAGCAGATGCTGCCGTCAAGCTGATTGATGAAGGCAACACCATCCCGTTCATTGCCCGCTACCGCAAAGAAGCAACCGGCTCCCTGGACGACGAAGTGCTGCGCCAGCTCTATGAACGCCTGAACTACCTGCGCAGCCTTGAAGAAAAGAAACAGCAGGTGCTTTCCAGTATCGAAGAACAGGGCAAACTGACCGAAGAATTAAAGGCACAGATCGAAGCTGCACAGACGCTGGTCGTCGTAGACGACCTGTACCGTCCATACCGTCCGAAACGCAGGACACGGGCTACCATCGCAAAAGAAAAGGGACTGGAACCGCTTGCGAACCTGATCCGCCTCCAGCTTACGAAAAAACCGCTGGAAGAAGAAGCGCAGTCCTTCCTAAATGCAGAAAAAGAAGTACATACTATAGAAGATGCGATCAACGGAGCCTGCGATATTATTGCAGAAGCGATCTCCGACGAAGCAGATTACCGCATCCGTATCCGTGAAATGACAGCCAAAAAAGGGATACTCGTATCTGCTGCCAAAGATCCAAAAAAAGACTCTGTTTATGAAATGTACTATGAATTTTCCGAAGGCGTCCCGAAAATCGCCGGACACCGGATCCTGGCGTTAAACCGCGGAGAATCTGAAAAAATACTGACGGTAAAGATAGAAGCCCCGCAGGAGGACATTATCCGTTACCTGGAAAAACAGGTGATAACGAAAAAAAATCCATACACAACACCGGTCCTGCAGACAGTCATTGCTGACAGCTACCAGCGCCTGATCGCGCCTGCCATCGAACGGGAAATCCGCAATCAACTGACTGAAATGGCCGAAGACGGGGCCATCCGCGTTTTTGGCAAAAATCTGGAACAGCTGTTAATGCAGCCGCCGATTGTAAACCAGGTTGTACTCGGCTGGGATCCGGCTTTCCGCACCGGCTGCAAGATTTCCGTCGTAGATCCGACTGGAAAAGTGCTTGACACCACTGTCATTTACCCAACCGCACCGCAGAATAAAGTAGAAGAATCCAAAACCATCCTGAAAAAACTGATTGACAAGCATCATGTTACCCTGATTTCCCTCGGAAACGGAACCGCATCCAGGGAATCTGAAATGGTCATCGTAGATCTGTTAAAAGAACTCCACAGTCCGGTGCAGTACGTCATTGTCAACGAAGCCGGGGCCTCCGTCTATTCGGCAAGCAAGCTGGCAACCGAGGAATTTCCGAACTTCGACGTCGGCCAGCGCAGCGCGACTTCTATGGCAAGGCGCCTGCAGGACCCGCTGGCAGAGCTTGTAAAAATCGATCCGAAATCGATCGGCGTCGGCCAGTACCAACATGATATGAACCAGAAAAAGTTAAGCGAAGCACTGTCCGGCGTCGTAGAAAACTGCGTAAATAAAGTCGGCGTCGACCTGAACACCGCATCCGCTTCCCTGCTGGAATACATTTCCGGCATCAGCAAAACAGTAGCAAAAAATATCGTTACCTACCGCGAAGAAAACGGCCGTTTCGAATCCCGTTCCCAGCTATTAAAAGTAGCCAAGCTCGGCCCAAAGGCTTATGAACAGTGCGCCGGATTTACACGCATCAGCAACGGAAAAAATCCGCTGGATACAACCGCTGTCCACCCGGAAAGCTACGAAGCCGCCCTCAAACTTCTGGACAAGCTGGGCTATACCCCACAGGACCTGGCAACCGGCAGCCTGAAAGGTATTTCCAAAAAAGTTACGAATTACAAAAAGCTGGCTGAAGAACTTGGCATCGGAGAAATTACCCTGCGCGATATTGTAAAAGAACTGGAAAAACCAGCAAGAGATCCGCGCGAGGATATGCCAAAGCCCATCTTGCGCAGCGATGTACTGGAAATGAAAGACCTGACCGAAGGCATGATTCTAAAAGGAACTGTGCGCAATGTCATTGATTTCGGCGTATTTGTAGATATCGGAGTTCATCAGGACGGGCTGGTGCATATTTCACAAATCTGCGACCGCTTTATTAAGCATCCGCTGGAGGCGGTGCATGTAGGGGATGTTGTAGATGTGAAAGTCATGAGCGTGGATGTTGCTAAGAAGCGGATACAGCTGACTATGAAAGGAATATCGTAGCTAATTCTTATAGATAGCTGTCCGGGAAATCGTTAACCGGACAATTCTGATTCCTGGCAGTAGAATTGACATTGTGTCGTTTTTGGCTTCCTGGCAGATCTTGATTGGCCAGGGGATGTGGCTAGCTGGACGACTTTGCGGGCTGTGGCCAGAGGTCATGGGGCTAACCGGCCCGCAAAGCCGTCCGGCCAGCCACATCCCCCGGCATTTAACTATACCGGATCATCTGCCTGACATCCCCCAGTGCCTCCGCCTTCTTCTCATAAGCTTCCTCCGGCATCTCCTCCGTCAGAAATCCCTTCTCACCCGCAGCCTCCGGCACTTCTATGTACGTAACGTCCCCAAATGCCTGCGCTACCGCGTCCGCATCCGCCCCCGTCCGTACAAAGAACCGCCCCGGCTGCTGCCTGTAATCTGCAAGTTCCAGTTTTTCCGGCCTCCATTCGAGTTCAATATGCTTCCCGATATGCTTGGCGAGCTCTACCACATCTGCCACAACCGCACTGGCTGTCGGCAGGCTTCCGGCGCCGCTGCCGTAAAACATCGCATCTCCCAGCATATTTCCGTGGACAAATACCGCGTTAAAGACGCCGTTCACCGTATAAAGCGGATGCTCCTTCGGCAGTAAAAACGGCGCTACCATAACCGTATAGGTGTCACCTGCCTGCCTGCTTGTGGCCAGCAGCTTAATGACGCGGTCCATCTTTTTTGCATATAATATATCTGTAGCTGTAATCTTACTGATCCCTTCTGTATGCACATCTTCAAAGTCCACCTGCTGCCCGGCGATCAGGGACGTTAAGATGGCGATCTTGCGCCCTGCGTCATGGCCTTCGATATCTGCTGTCGGGTCTTTTTCTGCATAGCCTTTTTCCTGGGCTTCGGTTAAGGCGTCGGCAAACTCGCAGCCTTCTTCCGCCATCCGGGTCATCATATAATTGGTCGTGCCGTTTACGATTCCGGTGATCTCTTCGATGCGGTCGGCGGTCAGGCACGAATTTAGCGCGCGGATAATCGGAATGCCGCCGCCTACGCTCGCTTCGAACATAAAGTTCACGTTTTTTTCCTTTGCTGCCCGAATCAGCTCTGCGCCGTGCGCCGCAACGAGCGCCTTATTGGATGTTGTGACGCTCTTGCCTGCTGTCAGCATGGCTTTGACAAACGTATATGCAGGCTCAATGCCGCCCATGCTTTCTACGACAATGGCAACCTCCGGATCCTGTGCAATTACCTGATAGTCATGTACAACTTTGCTCTGAACCGGGTCGCCTTCAAAATCACGCAGATCCAGAACGTATTTCACCTCAATGCCTTCTCCGATTTTTTTACAGATGCTTTCCTGATTCGTTTCGATTACCTGGACGACGCCGGAACCAATGGTTCCGTAGCCCATAACTGCAATTTTGATCATAATTCCTTCTGCCTCCTATTTCGATAAAGAAATCCATTTCAGATAAGCATTGATAAACGGGTCCAGTCCGCCGTCCATCACAGCGCCTACGTTGCCGCTTTCCGCATTGGTACGGTGGTCTTTGACCATCGTATAAGGCTGCATCACATACGAACGGATCTGGTTGCCCCATCCGATCTCCGTGACCTCGCCGCGGATTCCTGCTTCTTTCTGTGCCTGTTCTTCCTGCTTAAGCAGATACAGCTTGGCTTTTAGCATCTGCATGGCTTTATCTTTGTTCATGTGCTGCGACCGCTCGTTCTGGCAGGTTACAACAATACCTGTCGGAAAATGCGTAATGCGGATCGCGGACGACGTCTTGTTGATATGCTGCCCGCCTGCACCGCTGGAACGGTACGTATCGATACGGATCTCATCGTCTTTGATCTCAATGTCCACATCTTCCTCGATATCCGGCATAACATCGCACGATACAAAAGAAGTCTGCCGCTTTCCGGCTGCGTTAAACGGCGATATCCGCACAAGGCGGTGTACGCCCTTTTCGGATTTCAGATAGCCGTATGCATTTGTGCCGTTGACTTGGAATGTGACGGATTTGATGCCGGCTTCTTCTCCTTCATGGAAATCCAGCTCTTCCACCTCAAACCCTTTGTCTGATGCCCAGCGCGTATACATCCGGTACAGCATCGATGCCCAGTCGCACGATTCCGTGCCGCCCGCTCCGGCGTTTAAGGAAACGATGGCGTTGTCCGCGTCATATTCGCCCGAAAGCAGCGTCTTGATCCGGATTGCCTCAAATTGCTGCTGGTAAGCCCCGATCGATTCCTCGATCTCGGGAAGCAGGGACAGATCCCCTTCCTCTTCCCCCATTTCCAGCAGCGTTTCAATATCTTCATACCGGCTGTTTAGTTCTGTGTAAGTCTGGATATCATCCTTGAGACTTTTTAATTCCTTCATTTTCTTCTGGGATACTTCCGCGTCGTTCCAAAAGTCCGGCGCTTCCATTTCGCGCTCTAATTCTTCGACCTTTTTTCCTTTGTTAGCGAGGTCAAAGTGAATCCCTCAATTCCTGTAATGGTTTCGTAAACGTATTTAACGTATAGCGGTACTGATCAAACTCTACCATTTTTTCACCAACTTTCTTTAAAATTTGCCGGAAGGCCCGGCTATATAAGCAATTACTGCTTCTGCAGCTCCAAAACCGCCCGCTTTACCTGGCTGTCCTTCATGTAATCATAAGGACTCTGCACATCTTTTTTGCCTGTATATTTATATTTTACTTCAATATCCGGTTCAATCCCTGTCCCATGGATATTTTCCCCCTTCGGCGTAAAATACCGCGCGGTCGTAAGCTTAATCGCACTGTTGTCGGACAATGGCCTGACCGTCTGTACGATCCCCTTGCCAAATGTCGTCGTGCCGATCAGCGTGCCGTAATCATAATCCCGGATCGCGCCTGCAAATACCTCTGAGCAGCTGGCGCTGTTGCCGTTGATCAGGACTGCCATCGGCAGATCCAGATACTGCTCCGCGTCGGAACGCTCCTCCTGGCGGTTGCCGTATTTGTCTTCCATATAGACAATCAGGCCCTCCGGCAGGATATAGTCCAGCACCTGCGTCACGCTCGCAAGCATTCCGCCCGGATTGTCCCGCAGGTCTATAATGACCTTTTCCATCCCTTCGGCCTGCAGCTGTTCGATGGCCTCGATAAAGCTGGCTGCTGTCGCTTTGCCAAATTCATTGATGATGACCAGTCCAATGTTGTCGACGAGCATCATGCTTTCTACCGTAGGGACGTCTACCTTGGCCCGTTTGACCTTGAAGGTACGTTCTTCAAATTCCCCTTCCCGCGTAACAACGAGGCGGACTTTACTGTTTTCCTTGCCCCGGATATGCGTCACCAGCTCTGACAGCTCCATGGAATGCGCTTCCATCCCCTCGACGCTGAGGACCTGGTCGCCTGCTTTCAGTCCGGCCTCCTGCGCCGGCGTGCCGTCGTATACCTTTACGATGTGTACCTGCATGGTATCCGGGTCCTGCTGCAGGACCGCCCCGATCCCGTTGTACTGGGCGCTGGCGGAGATCAGCATTTCTTCGTATTCTTCTTCGGTATAATAAGCGGAATAAGGATCGCCCAGGCTGGCAAACAAGCCCTTATACATCCCGTCCGTGAGTGTCTGTTCGTCCACGTCCTCATAATAATAAGCCTTAATCAGCGAAGACAAGTCATTGACCTTTGCCCGCACGGAATTGTCCACCAGCTTGACGGATACGCCCTCATAGCTGCCCCCTGTGCTGACGCGCCCCTGCAGCCAGAAAACCGCGGCAGCTGCCAGAATTGCGGCTACAGCAACCGTTGAAAGTATCCCTGCGGCCACGCCTTTGTAAAAGCTGCGGTCTGACTGTATCAAAACAATATGCTTCCCGCTGATCTGCTCCTGATCTTCATAATCATTCTGTCCCTGTTCCATACACCGTCCCTTTTCCATATGTAACAGTTCAGATAACCCATGGAACTGTTACGTTACTGTTCACACCTTGTTCAAGCGCTTGCTGCTTGGGCAAGGCCAAAGAATGCGGCCTAACACTGTTACTTTTATACTTTTAAATGTTTGCGGATGGTCAGCGCGCTTCCGGCAAACCCAATGCCGATCCCCAGGATCACCGCCACCGGCGCCAGTGTCTGAAATACTTCATCCACCGATAAAAATGTCATCAGGTTGCTCAAAAAACTGAATTTATCCGCAATAAAGCCGATCAGCCTTTCATAAATACTGTATAAAATCACCATCGGTATAATTGAGCCAAACAGGCCGATCATAATGCCTTCCACGTAAAAAGGCGCTTTTACAAAATAATCCGCAGCCCCGATCAGCTTCATAATCGCAATCTCTTCCCTGCGCACCGCAATACCGACCGATACCGTATTGCTGATCAAAAAGATCGCCACCGCAAACAGGATCGAGATAATGCCCATCGATACATAACCGACCAGGCGGTTAAAATCCGCCAGCATATTCGCAATGGATTCGGACTGCCGGACCTCGCGCACTCCGGCCAATGACTCCAGGTAATCAACCAGCTCTTTCTGCTCCGCTACATCCCGCAGATAGACCTCGTAACTGGCCAGCTTTTCCAGCGGATTGTCATCCCCGTAAATATCCTTGGCCTCTTCATCGTCTTCATAATAGTACTCTTTAAATTCCTCCCACGCAGCATCCGCAGAAACAAAACGCTTTGTGAGCACACCGTTGGCTACATCTATGGCCTGGCCGATCGCCTGAATCTGCGCCTCCGTCGCATCCTCTTCAAAAAAGACCGTAATCGCAAAGCCTTCTTCCACATTTCTGACCATTGACTGAAAGTTTTCCACAATCGAGAAAAACAGGCCGAACAGGAAAATGCAGGCCGTCATTGTCGCGATCGATGCACTGGAAAACAGTTTATTTCTCCATATATTAATCAATCCCTGTTTGATGGAATACAAAATCCCGCTAATCCTCATCGAAGAATCCTCCCGATACTTTATCTCCTGTCAGATAAACGCCCTTTGCCTTATCGTTGATTGCCTGTTCCCATTCGTCGCTTTCCGCGCCGCCGTCATTGACAATGATCCCTTTATCAATTTCAATCACACGCTTTTTCATCACGCGCACAAATTCCAGATTGTGCGTAACGACTACGACCGTCGTGCCTCTTGCATTGATTTCCTCCAGCAGGTTCATAATTTCCCAGGCATTGTTATTATCCAGATTCCCGGTCGGCTCATCCGCCAGCAGGATCTTCGGCTGGTTCACAAGGGCGCGCGCAATAGCGACCCTTTGCTGCTCCCCGCCGGACAGCTGCTTGGGATATGAGCGGTATTTTGCGGCAAGCCCGACCATAGAAAGCATCTGCGGCACTTTTTTACGGATCGTCCTGCCGGAGCTGCCGATGACATGCATCGCAAAGCTTACATTATCATACACGTTCCGGTCCTTTAACAGACGGAAATCCTGAAAAACCACGCCGATCTGGCGCCGGAATACCGGAATCTGGCGCCGCTTGATCCCGCCCGTCTCCCGTCCGTTTATGTAAATTTTTCCTTCTGTCGGCTCCAGTTCTTTCAGCAGCAGCCTGATCAGGGTAGATTTCCCGGACCCGCTGTCCCCTACTACAAACACAAACTCCCCTTCCCGTATCCGCAACGAAACATCGTCCAGCGCGGGATTTCCCTCTGAGTAAGTCTTACTCACATGTTCCAGCCGAATCATAAATCGTAACTTCCTCCTAATAGTCCAGTGTCTCCATATACTTCATGTACTTCACAACCATAAGCGCGATCTTAAACGTAATCGCGTCCTCAAACACCCGAAGGTCCAGGCCCGTACTTTTCTGCAGCTTATCCAGCCGGTACACCAGCGTATTGCGGTGGATATACAGCTGCCTGGAAGTCTCGGACACGTTCAGGCTGTTTTCAAAAAACTTGTTGATCGTCGTCAGTGTCTCTTCATCAAATTCATCCGGCGATTTACCGTCAAAAATCTCCTTAATAAACATTTTGCACAGCGGGATCGGCAGCTGGTAAATCAGACGCCCGATGCCAAGCTGCGAATACGCGATAATATCTTTTTCCTCAAAGAAAATCTTACCAACATCCAGCGCCATGCGCGCTTCCTTATAAGAACGGGATACCTCCTTAATCTCTCCGACAATCGTGCCGTAAGCAATATGCTCCTGCCCGTTCGGGTCAGCCGAAAACAGGCTCCAGATCACCTCGGCCGTCTTTGCCAGGTCATCATAGCCTTCGTTTTCCGCCAGTTCCTTTACCACGATAATATTTTTCTCATCCACCGCCGTCACAAAATCCTTCGACTTCCCGCCGAACAGGCTGCGCACGCGTTCTAATTCATTGCCGTCCTTTTCCCGGTTCGTCTCAATAATATAAACGGCCCTGCGGACGTCCGCTTCAATGTGCAGCTTTTTCGCACGGTTGTAAATATCTACCAGCAGCAAATTGTCCAGCAGCAGATTTTTAATAAAATTATCTTTATCAAAACGCTCTTTGTATGCAATCAGCAGGTTTTGAATCTGGAAGCTTGCAATCTTGCCGATCATATACACATCATCGCTTTCCCCATAGGCAAGCAGCACATATTCCAGCTGATGTTCGTCAAATACCTTAAAAAACTGGCATCCCTGCATCACCTGGCTGTCAGCCGGCGATTCTACAAAAACCAGAGCGGAATCCTTATATCTTTCACTGTCATGAAACGTCGACGCTAATACTTTACCCTCGGTATCAATCACACATAAATCAGTCCGGGTTATCCCCTTTAACCCATCTATTGTATTCTGAAGTATTTGATTTGATATCATATTTTTTCTCCTTCTCTTCCTGTAACCATGAAACAGACCGTCAGCGCGGGCTGCCATGCCTCCTTCTGCTGTTCGTCATATTTTCTTTGCGGAATTTTTCCTGCGATGTTATACAACTTTCACAAAAAAACAACTTCCTTTTGGTACATAAAAACGGTTTTCTATTATCATAATACAAAACGCAAAAAAAATAAAGTAGAAAGTGACATTTTTTTGGTAAATTTGTAACAGTATCAGGAATATTCCAAAAATCCTTCCCCCAAAACTTCCCTGACATCAGTCACAATTACAAACGCATGCACGTCGATTTGTTTGATATATTCTTTTAAAACTACTACCTCCTTTTTGGACACTACGCAAAACAGCATATTGCGCTCCTCACTGCGGTACATGCCGACAGCCGGAAGCAGCGTCGTACCGCGGTTCATCTGATGCAGCACCGCGTCCGCAATCTGCTCATACCGGTCCGAAATAATATAAACTGCCTTGGAAAATTTGCCCCCTTCTGTAATCAGGTCTGATACACGGGATGTAATGTAAACCGCAAATACCGCATACAGCGACGCCCGGATCCCGCACACATAAATGCCGGCCAGAATAATCGCCCCGTCAATGACCTGCAGGATCTGTGCGATGGAATAAGCCCGCAGCCGCATATGCAAAAGCGTCGCGATCAAATCCGTCCCTCCGGTCGCCACCTGCGCGCTCAGCACCAGCCCAATGCCCGCCCCCGTCAGAACGCCGCCGTACACAGCAGCCAGCAGATAATCACCGCCGGCCAGGTCACAGTCCGGGATCACCCCGAGCCAGAAAGACAGCAGCAGCGATGCGGCAAGCGTCCTGCCGATAAACCGTCTGCCCTTCAGCCTCCATGCCACCAGAAACAGCGGGATATTCAATACCAGGTTGGTCAGCCAGATCGGTATCCCGCCTTCCCAGACATCCATCGTCAGCCTGCGCAGCATAATTCCGATCCCTGTAAAACCGCCTGTAACAAGCCCGATCGGATCAAATGTACTTTTAATCGCAAATGCCATAATTCCCGTTCCTGCCGTAATCAGCAGATACGCGCGAATCCATCGATTGTTTTTATTCATCGTCATCCTCATAATTATGAATTACGTTTTTAAACCTGCCTTTGTGAACCAGCTGCCGGAACCAGACCAGAAAAGACGCCTTTTTTTCCGTATCCTGATAACCCATCCCCAGCGAATACCACACCTTCGCCCCGATCCGGGCCTTTTCCTGCAGCAGCAGCTCATCCTCGAACGGCGATGCAAGCACCGACAGCACAATATCCGGCGCCGCGGCATTAATCTCATTCACCATCATATCAAAGCCTTCGCTGCAGTCATCTAACAGGTAGTTTCCCACAACGATGATATTTTCATACCTTATTTTTAAAAATTCCAGGAACACATCCATCTGCGCCTGATCCTTTGCCACCAGAAAAAAACTGCTGCCCGCCGCAGTCATCTGATTTAAAAATTCCCTCATAAATCCATGCTCGCTTGCTTCCCGCAGACGCTGCGGCGAATAGATGCCGGCCTCCGTAAGAATTTCCCTGTCCCCGACCACCAGCAGATCCGCCTGTCCAAGCCCGTCCCTCACCGTTTGGCTGTCCGCCGCCATGCTGAGCATTTCTATCGAAATCGTCCGGATAATATTCAGTTCCTGTCTGTGGCAGAACCATTCACTCTGCGCCATTTCTTCCCGCAGCGTAAAATTATCCATCTCCATACCAAGCAGCCTGATCTTTTTTACCATAACTATCCTTTCTTTGCCTATCGTTCGTACGATAAATCAGTAGTATAGCAAATACTGCATATTTTTGCAAGTGCAAGCAAATTCCAGTTCTCAAACCGCTTTTGACATTATGCGCCAGAAATCGTTGTTAAACGCCTAAAATTGTGCGAATAGTTCGACATATTCCAACAATTTACCCTATTATCCTCATGATTCAAAAGTCAATAGCTTTTTCGATCTATTTGCAAAAGCGTTCAACTTTATGAATGCTTCACAAAACGTACGTTCCGGCTTTACGGAACTATCCACAGACTTTTCCACACGGGATTTTGTGGATAACGTGCATAACTTTGTGTATAACTTTATTTTTTCACATTTTCGACAATTTTCGATGTGGATAACTTTTTTTCGCAGCTTGGTTTTTCGACTTACTTTTCAGAAGGTATTTGCGTTTTTCGTCATTTTGTACAGAGACGTTCTTTCAGGAATCGAAAACGCTTTTAACAAGATTCAACATTTTTACATATTGTAAAACCAGCATTTTACATATCCGGCCATAATCTGCCGTCTGCAGACGAAAAAACAGGGAAGAACTTCAAATGTGAAGTATCTTCCCTGTTTCTTTATCATTCTGTAACGATCCGCAATGACCCTGACCGGATATTAAAAAATTCTGCGCACAGCCACAACCGGACGGTAATTTGCCGGAGACGTATATTTAATACCGTCAGCCGGGTTACTTGCATGAATGACCGTATTGCCGCCTGCATAAATCGCCACATGGCCGTCATAACAAATAATATCGCCAGGCTGCATGCTGTCATAGCTTACACCATAACCAGCGCCTCTGAGCGCACTCGAAGAATGCGGCAGCGACACGCCAAAATGTGCATATACACTCATAACAAACCCGGAACAGTCCGCTCCGCTTGTCAGGCTTGTACCGCCGTATACATAAGGATTCCCCAAAAACTGGCTGGCATAATTCACCACAGACTGGCCGGAGCTGCTGACGCTGCCGGAACCTGTACTGTCTGAAGAACCCGACGATGAACCGGAGCTTGTCCCTGCGGATGCACTGCCTGCGGCAGCCGCTTCTTCCGCCCTGCGGGCTGCTTCCTCTGCCTCGATCCTTGCCTGCTCAATCGCAAGCCTTGCTTCCTCTTCCGCCCTGGACTCTGCATATGTATATTCCCGGGAAATATCAACATAATCCGAGGAAACAAAACCGTCTCCTTCTTCCACTGCTACCTTTACCCAGCCGTCATCGTAAGACTTCATGCTCGCAACTTCCAGCTCTTCCCCGCCTGGTACAAGCGTAATCACTTCTGATTTTTTCGAAGCCTTGCTTCTGACCTTCAGCGTCGTCGTATTGACCTTCGCGATCTGCACTCCTACGGATTTGATCAGCTTTTCATCACCTACAACTATGTAATCACCCTTCACATATCCTGTCACAGACCCTGAACGGATTTTATACCAATCCCCCTGTTTGCGGATTACCGTTGCAACCGCGTTGCTGTGAAGCTTGCCGAGCAGTTTTGCATTCTCATTCGGTTTTTTGCGGATATTGACATAATCATTTACCTGGGCAACCGCCATATTTTTATAATCGGTTTTATCTGCTTTTTGATTGCTTTTTTTCGCCTCTTTCACGGCTTTTTTGGATTTGCTCTTCGCAGCTTCAGAGCCGGATGCCTTCACCGCGTCTGTCTGTGCGGCTTCCACAGATGATCTTTGGGAAGCAATGCTCTCTTCCAGATAACCTGCCATTGCCGTTGATGCTCCGGCAGATACCGATGATATATTTAATTCATTCCCCAAAATTGTGCTTGTATATTCTGAAATTCCTGCCGAAGGCGCTGCCAATACCTGATATGCCGGTACGGTTGTAAATAAAGTACCCGCCATGCAGTATGCTGCCAGTTTCAGTGGTCTGTTTCTCATAAATCCTCCTATTTAATTTTCCCAATATGTATCATCTATTTTTTAGAATTTTTACTACTTACATTTTTATTTATTACAGATTTATTACGCTACTGATTATATCAGGGAATTTCCTTCCTGTCAACTCTCAGATAGCTGATTTCTATGAATATTTTTTGCTTTTTTTATGCAAATTTACAAGAGGGGACGGAAAGGGCGTTGGAATTAGTGCAATATATTTGTAATAAATGTGTGATTTCTGCAAAATTCGGCAGTGCTTTCGCTCTTTACACACCCCCTTATTACTGCTATAATAGTTATGCTACAGAATCTGTCTTTTCAGACTCCAAAGTTATTTTTTCAATATGAAAGTGAATGATAAGAAAAATATGAATCAACAGGAACCATACAGCAAACCCGGCATGTATACTTATCAGACAAGGGTCCGTTACAGCGAATGCGGCGCTTCGAGACAGGCCGGGCTTTCGCATATTTTAGATTATCTGCAGGACGCATGTACCTTTCAGGCTGAAGAATTAGGCATCGGGCTTTCCTATATGCAGGAACACCAGGCAGGATGGGTACTAAGCAGCTGGCAAGCAGATCTTCTCCGCTATCCCGGCTTTGGGGAGACGATCCGTATCACCACCTGGCCTTATGACTTTTATGGATTTATGGGCTTCCGCAACTTTCTTGTAACGGACGCGGCAGGAGAACCGCTGGTACGCGCCAATTCGGTCTGGGTATTTATGGATATGCGCAAAAACAGGCCGGTAAAGATCACGCCAGAGATTTCGCATGCCTATCAGGTGCAGGAACGGCTGGAAATGGAATATCTGAACCGTAAGCTGCACAATTTTGAAGCAGACAGCCAGAAACCAGCTTTGCAGATCCCGCGGTATTTTATTGACACGAATCATCACGTAAACAACGCAAAATATATCCTTCTGGCCGAAGAACTGCTTCCGGAAAATTTCCAGGCGGCCCGTGTGCGTGCGGAATACAAAAAGCCTGCTGTTTACGGAGACCTGCTGTTCCCATGTATCCGGCAGCAGGCGGACTGCCAGGCGGTGAAATTCAGCGACCGGGAAGGCAGGCCGTATGTACTGATGGAATTTTATCCGCTAAACAAATGAAAGGAGCCTTTCTTATGAAACTAGGCGAATACCAGGTGCTGCAGGTAGTCAAGACCGTGGATTTCGGCATTTATCTGGCAGAGCACCGCGACGACACCACAAAAGTGCTGCTTCCCCAAAAGCAGGTTCCTCCGGATATCCGGGTGGGTGATGAACTGAACGTATTTTTATACAGAGATTCCAAAGACCGGCTGATCGCAACGACAAACCGGCCCAAACTGACGCTGGGAGGCTATGCGGCGCTTGCGGTTACGGCAACGGGCAGCATCGGGGCATTTTTAGATTGGGGTCTGGAACGGGACCTGTTTCTTCCATTTAAAGAAATGACGCGCAAGATCCGGGAAGGGGACACGGTACTGGCCACGCTCTATATTGATAAAAGCAGACGGCTCTGTGCCAGCATGCGCAACCTGTACGACCTGCTTCCTACCCACTCCCCTTATAAACGGGGCGATACCGTTACCGGCCGTATTTATGAATTTATTGAGAACTTCGGTACCTTTGTAGCCGTGGATGATCAGTTTTCCGCAATGATTCCGCTGCATGAAGACTGTTCCATGTATCAGATCGGGGATGTCGTAGAGGCAAAGGTTGCAAAGGTAAAACAGGACGGGAAGCTTGACCTGACTTTACGGGAAAAAGCATATGTCCAGATGGATACAGATGCGCAAAAAGTAATGGAAGTCATCGACGCATATGCGGGCGTTCTTCCGTTTAATGACAAAGCATCGCCGGAAGTGATTAAGCGGGAAATGAAAATGAGCAAAAACGCATTTAAGCGTGCCGTCGGACATCTGTATAAAGAACGTAAGATTCTAATTACAGAAACCGGAATACGGCGTGCAGAATCCTAACCTTCCAAAAGCTGCCGCTGACTGCGGCTGCAGGTTCCAAAGCGGCAGCTTTTGTTGTTACTTACGCATAAACGTCAATGTTTCCACCTACGGCAGGGTTGACAGAATGCTCCATAGCCTTGATCATATCTGCTCCCATTTCCTGCGTCAGATCCAGCTGCTTGCTCAGCATAGCAACCGAAATATCACTTGGAACCGAAGACGCAGCCGGCATCTGCGCAAGGGCGATATCCGCCAAAGATCCAATTTGCATATTAAAACCTCCTTCTATTATGTATTTCCATTCTATTATAACGTTGTATTTTAAAAAATGCAATCCGCAGTTACTGGTTCCCTTACAACTCATCACACGCTTTCATCCTATTATAAATCTCCAGCCCCTGCTTCCTTCCAAACAAATGCAGGCTGCTAAGGTAAATGATTTTTGAGGTCTTTTCTTTCCCTTCAATCAGATTCTGGATCTGATCCATATGCGGTTCATACTCTGTTCCTACAAACAGCTTCTCCAACACTGCCCGTATCCGCATTTTTTCCGCATAAGCCGTATAATATCCGCCAATCGAAAGCATTTCCCGCTGCCGCCGCAAATATTTCGTCCGCTCATTATCCTCATTGCCGCCCACAATCCCTTCTTCTATATTCGATGCCAGGCAGATCATCCGTCTGCGCGCAGATCTTTTTGCCCAATAATCACGGACCGCCCCAAACCCGCCGTCATTGCTGACGATCACGGACCTGCCCTCATAACCGGCCCCGATCAGCTCGCCCAGCCTGGATGCAATATAAAAATCCAGCGCATTTTTACCGGTTTTACATAACTTGCACACCTCAAACCTGCAGCCCGACGATGAAATATGCTCCAGGCTCCTTCTCTCGGCATTCTTCTTATTATCGCTGTAAAAAACAATCATATGGTCCTGCCCGTCCAGATATTCACAGCCGCGCAGCCCTTCTTTTCCCACATTTTCATAATCCACTAAAAACAACATAGAACCTCCTCCATTGACGACTGTGCCATACTGTGCAGATCATAACACAAAACGGAAGTTTTGTCATTCAGTTTGTAATAGAATATGGCTGCGCAATGCCCGCACCAGTATCCCGAAATATCTAATTTCTTCTTCATCCATTCCGCT
Organism: uncultured Eubacterium sp.; assembly: GCA_947564835.1. GTDB lineage: Bacteria > Bacillota > Clostridia > Lachnospirales > Lachnospiraceae > Eubacterium_J. The sequence goes on from CANOET010000012.1 coordinate 25,447, forward strand.
AAGGTCCACACTTTTGCCATGATCCATGCCAAGCAGCTCGTCCGCGCTTACATGCAGCTCGGCGGTTATCCGTACCAAAATCAGCAGGCGCGGATACCGGCCTGTCTTCTCATACATGGCCAACGTCGCTTTCTTGGTCCTGATTCTGCCCGCCAACTGTTTTTGCGACAGCCCTGCCTGCTCCCGTTTTTCCTTTAGTCTTTGTCCAAACGATAAATCACTCATCTTATTTTCCTCTTTTGTATGTCATTTTCCTAAATTAAGGAAGCTTCACCCTTCATATTCACTTAAATATCCGCCATCAATCAGCACCTCCTGCCCCCGGAAAGCAAATCCGTAAGCTGCTTATTGAAAAATTTTTAGACGGGGCTGCTTTTCCGTTGTTGGGAACAGCTAGTACTGCGTACGCGATCTCTTCCGCAGCATCGTCCTGTCCGTATCAAAGCCGGTAAACGCAGCCCCGGCAAAATATTCCCACTACTCAGCCGTCATCTGATTCTCATAATTACGGCGTATGTATTCAGCTACTGAAACAAGGAACCCTGGCGGCATTTCGGCTGTCAGGAATTTTTCAATTTTGGCAGGTTATAATTTTCTCTCTCAATCATACCATATTTCTGCTTCACCTGTGCAATATATAAACTGCTGACCTTTAATCCCATATGTTCCAGTACATAATCCTTAATCTCCTCATAGGTTGCTTTGCCCTCCGCAGCCGTCAAATCAAGCTCGCTCATTTCCAAATCCACTTCTATATTCTATTTTGCATGAAGTTTTGAAAGCAACACGATACTTTCCACATGATACACTCCCGGAAATAAATCCACACAGCACGCCCGCATGACCCGGTACCCCTTCTCCTGGATCATTTCCAGATCCCGCACCAGGCTCGTAGGCTTACACGAAATATATACCATCGTCTCCACCCCATACCCAAGAATCCGCTCCAGCGCCTTTGGATGCACCCCCTCCCGCGGCGGATCCAGAATTATGATATCTGGTTTTTCTTCTGTCGTATCTATCGTATCCAGCACCTTGAGTACGTCCCCAGCCAAAAATGTACAATTGTTCAGTCCGTTCCTCTGTGCATTCTCCCGTGCGGCCAGCACTGCCTCTTCCACGATCTCGACGCCAATCACCCTGCGCGCTGCAGGCGCCATCATCTGTGCGATTGTCCCTGTTCCGGAATAAAGGTCATAAACTACCCCGTCTGCTCCGCTTTGCGTGCTTCCGATATAATCCCGCACCGTTTCGTACAGCACCTCAGCCCCCAGCGAATTTGTCTGAAAAAATGAAAATACGGAAATCTTAAATCTCAGCCCCAGCAACTCCTCGTGTATATAGTCTTTTCCATATAAGGTCTGCGTCCCTTCATTGATGACCGCATCCGCCACGCGGTCGTTTTTAATATGCACAATCCCTGCGATCTTCCCCTGCAGCTTTAGCCCCAGCAGCAGGTCCCGGAATCCATCCAGCAATACTGCCTCTTCTTTCCTGCCGCAGCTTTGTGTCGTCGTCACAAGGCCGACCAGGATTTCGCCTGTTTTTGCGGCTTTGCGCACCAGGAGATGGCGCAGATATCCGATATGGGAGTTCTTTTTAAAATAACTGACCTCTTCCCTGGAAAAGTAATCCAGTGTTTCTTTTAAAATCCGGTTGTAATCATCGTCTGTAATCCGGCACTGGTCCACTGTAACAATATCATAAAAGCTTCCTCTTTTATGCATTCCCAGTGCCAGCGGTCCGTCCTTATATGCGTCGCCGAAGGAAAACTCCATTTTATTGCGGTATTCAAACTGGACCGGGCTGGCCTTGATCCCTTCGAACCAGCCGCTGCCGTCCGCTATTACAGCCCCAGTCAGCAATTCCTTGATCTGTTCTTCTTTTAAATGAAGCTGCTGCGGGTATGCCAGGTTCTGATAGGTACATCCGCCGCAAGCGCCAAAGTGTACACAGGCGGCTTCCGCCTGCTCCAGCGGAGATTTTTCCAATAGTTCTAAAATCTGCCCTTCACATTTGCCCTTTCTTTTTTTCTGCACACGGAAACGTACTCTCTGCCCTGGTATTCCGTTTTTCACAATCACTTTTTCGCCTTCTTCTGTTTCCACCATCCCCTTATTCGGAAACTCCGCCTTTTTGATGATTCCTTCCCTGATTTCTCCCTTTTTCATCTTGCTTTTCCTCCTTTTTCACCTTGCTGTGCGCATCCTGTATGCAAAAAAAACTGGCTGGAAATCTCTTTCCTGCCAGTTCCCCGTACGCGGCGCCATCAGACCGGTCAGCGATGTCCTGCTGCTCCGATCTTTGGTAGCCCTGTTTTTACTCTTCTTCTGTCATATCATCAGTAATCGTATCATCAGATTCTGCCGCTTTTGTTTCTTCTGCAGACTCTTCGTCTTTTTCTTCTTCATCTTCAAAGAAATCGTCGTCAAAGTCGTCATCGAAATCGTCTTCAAAATCTTCCAGATAATCCGGTGCAAAGAAACGGTAAATGCCATAAATAGCTGCCGCCGCTACGACTGCGATGCCAAGCACTGCAAAGATCCATACCGCTTTGCTTTTCTTCTTCTCCGCCTGGTCTTCCTTTCTCAGAAGGTCGCCTACCTTTGCTACATTCTCAGACAATAATCCATGCAATTCATCCAATCGATTCATGTTTGTTCTCCTTTCCGCTCTATTTGTTCATGCAGGAAATGCATTTCAATTAATCTGTTTCATTATAACACATATCTTACCCGAATAGCGAGAAAAAATTTAATTTTATTGTTTTTTTATAAATGCGATCCTGAAAATTTTCAATTACACCAGATATTACATAAAATATCGCCTTTTCAGATCCTCTTTCGCTTTGCAAATACACATGCATCTGTCTTTTCAGATCTTCTTTAACTTTGCAAATGCCGCAAACATCTTTTTGACGCCTGCCTTCGGAAACCGGACCGTTACTTCATAATCCCGCCCGCCGGAAACAATCCTTTCCACGATACCCTCTCCGAATTTCTGGTGCAATACAAGATCGCCGGCTCCGTAACCCAGTTTTTTTCTTGCCAGGTCATCCCCGTCAGACGCGCCGCCGGCAGATACGCCCTCTGCGGCCTTATGCTCCCATACGCTGTCTGCCCGCAGGGAATCCGGTTCCCGGTTGTCCTGCAAGCCTGTATGCGATGTGCTGCCGCTTTGCAGATCTGCGCTGTTCAGATCGGACATCCGCCCGGAATACTGCAGCGCCGCTGGTTTTGCACGGAATAGTTCTCTGGCCTGTGCAAACGCATCCGGCTTTTGCTCTGCCTGTGCGCGCCGCCGCGGCTCCTTTTTGTCCAGCAGCTCTTGCGGAATCTCCCGGACGAACCGCGATACCCCGTTATACTGCAGCTGCCCATGCACCATGCGCTGCCTGGCACACGTAATCGACAAATGCTTCATGGCCCTTGTAATGCCCACATAGGCCAGGCGCCGTTCTTCTTCAATCTCTTCCAGCGCATGGTCGCTGGTAATCGACATATAGCTTGGAAATAAACCGTCTTCCAGCCCCGTCAGATAGACCTGCGGAAATTCCAGCCCTTTCGCACTATGTAATGTCATCAAAACCACACGGTCAACGTCGTCATCCAAACTGTCAATATCGGCGACTAACGCCACCTCCTCCAAAAATCCGGAAAGCGTCGGCTCCGCTTCGTTCTCCTCATAGGTCAGCACCTTGCCCTGCAGCTCTTCGATATTTTCAATCCTTCCAAGCGCTTCCTCCGTGCCTTCCGCCTTCAGCTCTTCCACATAGCGGGTCGTGTCAATAATTTCCTGCAGCAGGTCCGATACCGGGATCAGATCCGCTTTAGACCGCATTGCCTGGATAAAGGTTACAAACGGCTCTATTTTCGCCGCGGCCCTTCCAAGCGAAGGAATCTCAGACGCCGCCCGCAGCGCCTGGTAAAAACTGATCTCATGCTCATTGGCGTATGCCTGCACTTTTGCCAGCGTCGACAGCCCGATGCCCCGCTTGGGCACATTGATAATCCTGCGCACAGCCAGATCATCCCGCGCATTATCAACCGTCTTTAAATACGACAGCAGATCCTTGATTTCTTTCCGTGCATAAAAGTTCACACCGCCAACCATTTTATAAGGGATATTAGACAGAATAAAACGCTCTTCAAACAGGCGTGACTGCGCGTTGGTACGGTACAGCACCGCACAGTCCTGATAACGCACCCCTTTTTCCCGCAGCTTTTTCTGAATATCCGACGCGACAAAATCTGCTTCGTCGCCGCCTGTCTCAAACTGCCGGAACCAGACTTTATCCCCAGCATCATTCTGCGTCCAGAGCGCTTTTTCCTTGCGCCCGCAATTATTAGCAATCACCGCATTGGCTGCATCCAGGATATTCTGCGTCGAACGGTAGTTCTGCTCCAGCTTAATCACAACCGCATTCGGAAAATAATGCTCAAAATTCAAAATATTCTGAATATTGGCCCCCCGGAACCTGTAAATCGACTGATCATCATCCCCGACCACACACAAGTTCTCATATTTGGAAGCCAGCAGCCGGATCAGGTTAAACTGCGCCGTATTTGTATCCTGATACTCATCCACCATAATATAATGCAGCCGTTCCTGATAATAATCCAGCACTTCCCGGTCGGCCAGAAACAGCTCCACCGTCTTCATAATCAGGTCGTCAAAATCCAGCGCATTATTTTTATGCAGCATCTGCTGGTACTCCGTATACACCTGTGCGATTTTCTGCCTCTCATAATCCCCCACAGCATCCGCCTGGTAGATATCCGGCCCGATCAGCTCATCTTTGGCATGCGAGATCTTATTCAAAAAAAACTTTTCTTTATAAAGCTTCGTATCGATCTCAAGACGTTTACAAATATCTTTCATCAGCTGCTTCTGGTCATCCGCATCATAAATCGTAAAATTCGTATCAAACCCGATCCGGTTAATAAATCGCCGCAAAATCCGCACACAAGCAGAATGGAACGTAGACACCCAGATACTTTCAGACCCATACCCGACAAGATCGTCAATCCGCTCCCGCATTTCCCCTGCTGCTTTATTTGTAAACGTAATCGCCATAATATGATAAGGATTAACACCCTTTTCTTCTATTAAATATGCCGCACGATGCGTCAGCACCCTCGTCTTGCCGGAACCAGCACCCGCCAGCACCAGCACCGGGCCTTCCGTCTGAACGACCGCCTGCATCTGCATTTCATTCATATTTTCATACATAAAGCAGATTCCCTTCCTTCTTTTTCCTTCCACAACAGGGAACAACGGTTCTGCCTGATGGTTATCTGCATTGTAACTTTATTTTGATACTTTGTCAACGGAAAATTCGCCTTGGGGATATGGCCTCCCGATTTCAAGAAAATCATTTGCAGCCCCAACCGCTATGTGCTATAATATCGCGATAAGGATTCATATTTAAGGGAGGTTAAAGACCATGTTTCAATTTACAGAAGACTGTATGATAGGAATGCCGCAAATCGATGAAGAGCACCGGCGCCTGTTTGAGATTATGAACCGCGGCATGGAGATTGCACGCAGCGACTATTCCGGCGACCGCTATGAACTGATCAAGGATCTGCTGGATGAGCTGGATGACTATGCAGAGCAGCATTTTTCCCATGAGGAAAGCTATATGGAGCAGATCCGGGACCCGGAACTGATTCTGCAGCGGAACCAGCATATGATCTTCCGGGACAAAATCCGCCAGTGGGGATTTGCGGATATTGATCATGTGGATCAGCAAAAGCAGCTGTTAGCGGAGCTGATGGAGTACCTTGCCCGCTGGCTGTACCATCATATTATATCCAGCGATTCCATGATCGGCAAGCTGCCGAAGCTGGAAGAATGGATGGTGAAAGAAAATCCGTGTGAATTTCTGGATGAATACCGTACTGGTATCTCATTCGTTGATGAAGAACATCAGGAATTGTTCCGTATTACAGATAAAGCCAATAAATGCCTGCATCAGGATTTTTCTTTTGGGGATGGCTATGATGAAATACTGGATATTCTGGATGAGCTGAAAAATTATACGCAGCGTCATTTTAAGGACGAAGAAGAATATATGGAACGCATTCATTATGACGGGCTTGCGGCACAGCGCAGAGCGCATGAGTCGTTTATTGCCCGTTTTGAAAATATTGATATGGATGCTGTGGACGGCGACCCGAAGGTGTATCTGGAAAGCCTGATTGAATTTTTATTAGGCTGGCTGATCAACCATATCCTTTATACGGATAAGAAGATTCCGCTGGAATAAAGAGACAGCGCACAGGGCTTTTACAGCCTGTTGTATGGACGTTCGTACAATCTTCGTAATATTAGGAGAAGTTCAGGAGAAAAAATTATGCTTACAGGAAAAAAGATCCTGCTTGGGATTACCGGAGGCATTGCTGCCTATAAAACTGCCAATCTGGCAAGTATGCTTGCCAAACTCCATGCGGACGTGCATGTGATTATGACCCGGAACGCACAGCAGTTTATTTCCCCGGTTGTATTTGAAGCGCTGACCGGCAACAAGGTCATTGATGACGTCTTTGACCGTAACAGCGGCTATCATGTGGCGCATATCGCAATGGCGCAGGAAGCGGATGCGGTGATGATCGCTCCGGCATCGGCAAATATCATCGCAAAGCTGGCAAACGGGATCGCGGATGATATGCTGTCTACCACTATGCTTGCCGTAACGGCTCCGGTTATGATTGTTCCTGCCATGAATACCCGGATGTATGAACATCCCGCCACGCAGGCTAATCTGGAAAAGCTCCGTACTTATGGTTACCGTGTCATCGAACCGGCAAGCGGATATCTTGCCTGCGGCGATACCGGAAAAGGTAAGATGCCCCGTGAGGAAGAGCTGCTGGAATACCTGCTGGCAGAAGCTGCCTGCGTGAAAGATCTGTCCGGTAAAAAAGTGCTGATAACGGCAGGTCCGACCAGGGAACCGATCGATCCGGTGCGTTTTATTACCAATTATTCTACCGGAAAGATGGGCTATGCACTTGCAAAAAATGCCGCCAGGCGCGGGGCGCAGGTTGTGCTGGTCACAGGCCCTGTGCATCTGCCCGCACCCGTATCCGTAAACGTGATACCTGTTACGACGGCACAGGAGATGTACGAGGCGGTTGACGCGCAGTTTGACAGCCAGGACATTGTGGTAATGTCCGCGGCTGTGGCAGATTACCGGCCAAAGCATACGGCATCTGAAAAAATCAAAAAACAGGATACCGCTGCCATGCTGGAGCTGGAACGTACCAAAGACATCCTGGGCAGCATGGCAAAGCGGAAAAGCAGGCAGTTTTTGTGTGGTTTTTCCATGGAAACCGAACACATGCTGGAAAATTCCCGGGCAAAGCTGGAGAAAAAAAACCTGGATATGATCGTTGCAAATAACCTGCGCATGGAAGGCGCCGGGTTCGGCACCGATACGAACATTATTACAATTATCACAAAAGACGAAGCGCAGGAGCTGCCGATTATGAGCAAAGACGAAGCCGCGCACGCCATTTTTGACCAGATTAAAAATTTTGTCTGCGGATAGCATATTGGAATGAAATGGGGACATACTATCTGTAAATCTAAGAGAGCGAGGTTATCGGTATGAGCAGATTGATTTACAGAGTATGTCTCATTGCAGTTTTACTGACCGCAATTGCAGGCGGCGTCTATTACTATACGACCGTATATCAAAAAGAGGCCGAGCCGCAGAAAGGGACTTTCGTGGACCGCACCGTGCAGGAGGATGCAGAAACCGCCGGCCAGACAAAGGAAGCATTTGCCTACCTAAGCGCCGGAAAAACGATCCCTGCACAGGCAGTCGAAACAGGAAAGGAAGCAGACACCCATGGCAGCACCGGATACGCTTTATTTGAAAATTGACCAGAATATCGTCGTGCATAGCACGCAGGTTCACCTGCAGGACATTGCTTCCATGGAATGCACAAACGAAGCAATCCTGCGGCAGTTAAAACAGAAGAAAATCTACACCTTCCAGGAAAACAAGCCGCAAAAACAAAATAAAATCCGAATCCAGGTCTTTTCCGTTTTAAAAATTATCCAGCAGATCCATGAAGACTATCCGGACCTGGAAGTGCAAAACCTTGGTGAATCCGACTTTATCATCGAATGCAAAGCAGGAGTAGTAGAAAGCAAGCCGCTGGAAGTACTCAAAACGGTCGTGCTTTGCATTGTTATTTTCTTCGGCGCAGCCTTTACAATCATGACATTTAATAATGACGTAGCGGTTGCGGATGTATTTTCACAGCTCTATGAACAGGTAATCGGCAAAAAATCAAACGGCATCACAGAAATTGAAATCTTCTATGCCCTGGGGATGCCGATCGGCATTACAGTCTTTTACAATCATATCGGCAAGAAAAAAGTTACGCTTGACCCGACGCCGATTCAGGTGGAAATGCGCAAATACGAACAGGATATTGACACCACGTTCATTGAAAATCTAAGCAGGGAAGGAAAGAGCATCGATGTGGATTGAGCATGCATTTTTAGCATTTATCGGGCTTGCCTGCGGCCTGTCCGTGGCATCCGGCAGCTTTGCGATTGCGGTCAAGCTCGGGATTATACCGGAGATGGCGACGAAATCCGGTACGGCAAACCGGATTATCACTTACGAAAATGCTACAATACTGGGCGGTATTACAGGTAATATTTTATCTGTATTTTCACAGATCCGCATTCCTGTGGGGCATGTTATGCTGGCTTTATTTGGGCTGAGTGCCGGGATCTTTATCGGGTGTATGGCGGTGGCGCTGGCGGAGATTATTAATGCGTATCCGATTATGTACCGGCGGCTGAAGCTGAAAATGGGGCTGGAATGGATGCTGGCTATGATTGCGGTTGGGAAGATGTGCGGGTGCCTGTTTTACTTTATGCGGGGGTTTGATAGCGGGGCGTAACAATTGGTTGCACTGCGTTTTGGGAAGCCGGGGGGGATGTGGCTATGCGGACGCTGGATGAGGGGGAAAGGGCCTGGCTTCCGGCTCCTATT